>DASVVD010000683.1:0-9461 GCA_036386715.1 Pseudoduganella sp. | reverse complement strand
GTTCGACTCGGCCAGCTTGCGCGCCTGGGCGTCGGCACGGGCGTTAAAGCCGATGATGACCGCTTTCGACGCGACCGCCAGGTTGACGTCCGACTCGGTGATGCCACCGACCGCCGCGTGCACGATCTGCACCCGCACTTCCGAGGTCGACAGCTTCTGCAGCGAACCCACCAGTGCTTCCTGCGAACCCTGCACGTCGGTCTTGACGATCAGCGGCACGTTCTGCACTTCGCCTTCGGCCATCTGGTCGAACAGGTTCTCCAGCTTGGCAGCCTGCTGCTTGGCCAGCTTGACGTCGCGGTACTTGCCTTGACGGAACAGGCCGATTTCACGCGCCTTGCGCTCGTCCGCCATGACCATCACTTCTTCGCCGGCGGCCGGCACTTCGGTCAGGCCCTGGATCTCGACCGGGATCGACGGGCCGGCTTCCGCCACCGCCTTGCCGTTCTCGTCCAGCATTGCACGAACACGGCCATACGACGAACCGGCCAGCACCACGTCGCCACGCTTCAGCGTACCGGACTGCACCAGGATCGTTGCGACCGGGCCGCGGCCCTTGTCCAGGCGTGCTTCCACGACCAGGCCACGGGCCGGTGCCGAAACCGGCGCCTTCAGTTCCAGCACTTCGGCCTGCAGCAGCACCTGTTCCAGCAGCGTATCGATGCCCTGGCCGGTTTTCGCGGACACCGGCACGAACGGCGATTCGCCGCCGTATTCTTCCGGCACCACGCCTTCGGTGATCAGTTCCTGCGTCACGCGTTCCAGGTTGCCGCCCGGCTTGTCGATCTTGTTGATCGCCACCACCAGCGGCACGCCGGCGGCTTTCGCGTGGGCGATCGCCTCCTTCGTTTGCGGCATCACGCCGTCGTCCGCCGCCACCACCAGGATGACGATGTCGGTTGCCTTGGCACCGCGGGCACGCATTGCCGTGAAGGCTTCGTGGCCCGGGGTATCCAGGAACGTGATCATGCCGCGCGGCGTATCGACGTGGTAAGCGCCGATGTGCTGCGTGATGCCGCCGGCTTCGCCCGACGCGACCTTGGCGCGGCGGATGTAGTCCAGCAGCGAGGTCTTGCCGTGGTCGACGTGGCCCATGACGGTGACGACCGGTGCGCGCGACGTCGATTCGTACTGCGTGTGCTCGCCCTGGTCGGCCAGCAGCGCTTCCGGATCGTCCTCGGCGGCAGGGAATGCCTTGTGGCCCATTTCCTCGACGAGGATCATCGCCGTTTCCTGGTCCAGCACCTGGTTGATCGTGCACATCTGGCCCAGCTTCATCAGCTGCTTGATCACCTCGGATGCCTTGACGGCCATCTTGTGGGCCAGTTCGGCCACGGTGATGGTTTCCGGCACATACACTTCCTTCACGACCGCTTCGGTCGGTGCCGAACTCGTGCCACGGCCCTTGCCGCCGCCTGGCGCGCCGCGTTTCTTGGCATCGTCCGACCAGGTCGACGAGACGTTGGCCGACTTGATCGACTTGCGATCGCCCGGCTTCTTGTCGTCTTTCTTGTCGGTGGTGGCCGCGGTGGTGGCAGGCTTCTTGTCGGCCGGCTTGTGCAGCGTGCCAGCCGGCACGGCCGGCTTGACCGGTGCAGGTGCCGGTTCCGGCGCCTTGATCACGCGGCGCGGCTGCGCCATCATGGCCTTGATCTGTGCCACTTCGTCGGCCACGGCCTTGCGGGCGCGGTCGGTTGCCGCGGCGCGTTCCGCCGCTTCCTTGGTTGCCGCTTCGGCCTTCTTCTTGGCCTCTTCGGCCTCAAGGGCGCGCTTCTTGTCCGCGGCTTCGGTATCGGCCTGCTTCTGCGCATCGCGGGCGCCAGCCTTGTCGGCAGCCGCTTTTTCGGCGGCGGCTTTCGCGGCTTCTTCGTCGGCACGGCGCTTGGCTTCCGCTTCTGCAGCAGCGGTGGCCTTGGCTTGCGCTTCCTTCTCCGCGTCCAGGCGAGCCAGGCTCTCCTGCTTCTCGCGCAGTTCCGCTTCCTGGCGGGCGATCAGCTCGGCCTGGCGGCGTGCGTCCTCCTCGCGGCGGGCGTTTTCGGCCTCGTCGACCACCGGTGCCGCTTGCGCTGGCGTGGTCGTCGCGGGCAGGTCGTCGCGCTGCACGAAGGTGCGCTTCTTGCGCACTTCGACCTGGATCGTGCGGGTCTTGCCAGAGGCATCGGCCTGCTTGATCTCGTTGGTTTCCTTGCGCGTGACGGTGATCTTCTTCTTTTCAGATTGACCACCGGCGCCGTGGGCGCGGCGCAGGTGCTCCAGCAGCTTGTCCTTATCATCTTTCGACAATGGATCTGACGCCGAGCTCTTCTCGACGCCGGCAGAACGCAGCTGCGTCAGCAGCAGGTCTGCAGGCATCTTCAGTTCGGTGGCAAATTGGGCTACGTTGTTACTCGCCATTCA
This sequence comes from Pseudoduganella sp., assembly GCA_036386715.1. Classification (GTDB taxonomy): domain Bacteria; phylum Pseudomonadota; class Gammaproteobacteria; order Burkholderiales; family Burkholderiaceae_D; genus Rugamonas. Next base: position 7,064 of record DASVVD010000683.1, on the reverse strand, counting down.
GTCCTCTTTTCTATGTGTCGCGTAGATGATAATTACAAGCTTGTTGGCCAGGGCGCTCAGGCCCGTGCCGCCTCGGCCAGCGACCATGCCTTGGCCTGCAGGGCCTTGGCACGGTCGTCGTATTTGCCGTCGACCTGCTTCATTTCATCGTCGGTCACATCTTCAAATTCATTTTTAATCAGTTCACTCGCACGGTCCGTCGACAGCGCCAGGATGGCCCCGAATTCGTCGTAGGCCAGGCCGGCAAACTGTTCCAGCGTCTTGATGCCCGCCAGACCCAGCTTGCCCGCCGTGATGCGGTCCATGCCTTCCAGGCCGACCAGGCCTTCGTCCATACCTTCGAGGCCCTCTTCCGACGCAATCGCCTCGGTGACCAGCGCATCCCGTGCCCGGGTACGCAGTTCGTTGACGGTATCTTCGTCGAACGCCTCGATCTCCAGCATCTCGGAGATCGGCACGTAGGCGATCTCTTCCAGGCTGCTGAAGCCTTCCTCGACCAGGATGTCGGCCACTTCCTGGTCCACATCGAGCTTTGCCATGAACAGCGAGCGTACTGCCGCCGTTTCCTGCGCCGCCTTGTTGGCCGATTCCTCGGCCGTCATGATGTTGATCTTCCAGCCGGTCAGCTCGGAAGCCAGGCGCACATTCTGGCCGGAGCGGCCGATCGCGATTGCCAGGTTTTCCTCGTCGACAACGACGTCCATTGCATGCTTGTCCTCGTCGACCATGATCGACGACACGTTGGCCGGGGCCAGCGCGCCGATCACGAACTGCGCCGGGTCTTCGGACCACAGCACGATGTCGACGCGTTCGCCGCCCAGCTCACCGGTCACGGCCTGCACGCGCGAGCCGCGCATGCCGACGCAGGTGCCGATCGGGTCGATGCGCTTGTCGGCCGTGAACACGGCGATCTTGGCGCGCACGCCGGCATCGCGGGCTGCGGATTTAATTTCCAGCATGCCCTGCTCGATTTCCGGCACTTCCAGCTCGAACAGCTTCATGATGAATTCCGGCGCGGTGCGCGACAGGATCACCTGCGGGCCGCGCATGTTGCGGTCGACGCGGAGAATGTAGGCGCGGACGCGGTCGCCGATGCGCAGGTTCTCTTTCGGGATCATCTGGTCGCGCGGCAGGCGTGCTTCGATCTTGCCGGATTCGACGATCGCATCGCCGCGTTCCATGCGCTTGATCGTGCCGGTCACCAGCGCGTCGCCGCGCTCGAGGAAGTCCTGCAGGATCTGTTCGCGTTCGGCATCGCGCACGCGCTGCAGCACGACCTGCTTGGTGTCCTGGGCGAAGCGGCGGCCGAATTCAACCGATTCGATCGGCTCTTCGATGTATTCATCGACTTCGATGTCGGGAATCTGCTCTTTTGCTTCGAACAGCAGCACTTCCTGGTCGGGCAGCTGCAGGCCGGCTTCATCTGGTACCACGTGCCAGCGGCGGAAGGATTCGAATTCGCCGGAGTCGCGGTCGATCGAGACGCGGATGTCCACTTCGCCTTCATAGCGTTTCTTCGTGGCTTGCGCCAATGCGAATTCGAGCGCGCCGAATACCACGTCCTTGTCGACGTTCTTTTCGCGCGCAAGCGCGTCCACCAATAACAAAACTTCGCGACTCATGCTTTGCGGCTCCTAAAATCCACCTGCGGCACCAAACGTGCCTTATCCATATCCGCGAGCGTGAAATTCAGCACCGCCGGACCATCTTTACTTTCAAATTCAATTCCCAGCTGGTCACCCTCGGGTGCCTGCAGGATGCCCTGGTAGGACTTGCGGTTGGCGGTCCCAGGCAGCGCGGTACGCAGCTTGACGATGGCCTCGGCGCCGGCAAAGCGCTCGAAGTCGACCATCCGGCGCAGCGGCCGGTCCAGGCCCGGCGACGAAATCTCGAGCCGGTCGTAAGGGATGTTTTCCACCGTCAGCAGGTGCGACAGCTGGTGACTCACCGTGGCGCAGTCTTCTACCGTGATCGGGCCCTTTTCCTCTGCGTCCGCAGCAGGGAAATCGATATACACGCGCAGCAGGCCCCGTTCGGCCCGTTCAAAATCGACCAGATCATAGCCGAGACCCGCGACGGTCTTCTCAATCAGTTCCAGCAGTTGCAAAGGAAAATCTCCAGATCGGGCCGGCGCGCATGCCTGCCGCGGACCCATAAAATATTGTTTACTGAACAGCTTACTTTTCGCACACTTTTCAGTAGGCAAAAAAAAAATGGGCAACTGCCCATCTTCTTGTATTACGGCCCGGCATTGCGGCCTGCTACTGCTGTCGACTACCAGCAGCCAGATGAAAGCACTCTCGGGGGAGAACCCCTTATCAGAAACTTTTATTAGGCCGCTTATTATAACGGCAAATCCATTGCGCTGCAATGCCACATAGGCAAAGCGGACGCCGTTACAACAGAGTCAAGGTTGGTTTTTAAACTGCAGAGCGCAGCCAAACCGGGAAGACAAGAGGCTTGCCGTGGCGCCTGGTAGACGCCACGAACCTGCAGGTATCCGATATGTGGGTACTTTGCCGGAAATCAAGCCGTTTGTCATCCCAGCCATGGCCTTGCAAGGCCGCGTCGTTCGGCAGGCGCGGAGCAGTGCTCCGCGAAGACTGATCAGAGTCTACCTGGAGGCGCAGCCCGGCAGGGCTGCACCGTTCGGTAGGCACCGAGCAGTGCTCGATGCCTACCTCACCCCTTTCGACGGCGCGGCATGCCGTGGTCCGTCGCGCCGCCGCGCGGCTGGGCGCCGCGGCGTTGCGGCTGGGCGCCGAAGCCGAACGTCGTCTGCAGCGGGTCGGGCTGGCGCGGACGCCCGCTCTTGCCCTGCTGTGGGCGGCCGCTGCCCTGTTGCGGACGACCGCTGCCCTGGTCGCCCAGGCCACCGGCACGGCCGGCACCGCCGGCACCACCCAGGCCCCGCGCAGGGCGCGAGCCGTTGCCGGCGCCGAAGTAGCTGCCGGCGCCCTGGCCACCCGGACGGCCGCCACGCGGCCCCTGCGGGAACGGATCGGCGTTTTTATTGGAAACATCCATCCGGTTGAAGTTCGGCTCGTTGTCGCGTTCGCGGTCACGGCCACGGCCGCCACCACGCTTGTCGCCGCGTTCCGCAGCATTGCCACGTTCCGCCGCATTGCCACGTTCCGCCACATTGCCGCGCTCGTTACCATTGCGGTCGCCAGCGTTGCGCTCGCCACCCTGACGCTCATTGCCACCGCGCTCGCCGGCCTTCTGCTCGCCGCCGGCCGCCTTCTTCTCGACGCCCACGAAGGCCATCAGGTCGCGCACGGTGTTTTCTTCCATTTCCTCCCAGCGGCCGCGCTTCAGGTTCGACGGCAGCGTGAGCGCGCCATAGCGGGTGCGGATCAGGCGCGAGACGGTCAGGCCGATCGCCTCGAACATGCGGCGCACCTCGCGGTTGCGGCCTTCGCCGATCACCACGCGGTACCACTTGTTGACGCCTTCGCCACCGCCATCGGCGATCTTCGAGAACTGCGCCAGGCCGTCCTCGAGCTCCACGCCGGCCAGCAGCTTCTGGCGCATGCCTTCCTCCAGCTCGCCCAGCGTGCGCACGGCGTATTCGCGGTCGATGTTGTAACGCGGGTGCATCAGGCGGTTCGCCAGGTCGCCGGACGTGGTGAACAGCAGCAGGCCTTCGGTGTTGAAGTCCAGGCGGCCAACGGCCAGCCATTTGCCGACCTTCATCTGCGGCAGGCGGTCGAATACCGACGGGCGACCATCCGGATCGTCGTGCGACACGATTTCACCGGCCGGCTTGTGGTACACCAGCACGCGCGGCGGCTTCTTGCTGACTTTCCGCTGGATCAGCTTGCCGTTGATGCGCACCGCATCGTTCGGCAGGATGCGCTGGCCGATATGGGCCGGCTCGCCGTTGACCGACACGCGGCCGGCAACGATCAGGTCTTCCATGTCGCGGCGCGAACCCAGGCCCGCCTCGGCCAGCACCTTGTGCAGCTTCGGTGCGTCGTCGTCGGCCGTCAGGTCGCGGCGCACGGCTTTCGGCTGGCCCCGGCCGCGGGCGCCGTCTTCCTGGTCGAACGCTTCGGAGGTCACGAAGGAAAACACGGCATCGGCTTCGCTCGGCTTGGCGCCGGCGCCCTGGCGCTGCGCCCCCTGGCGTCCCTGGCCCTGTGGCCCCTTGCCCTTGCCGCGGGCATTCTTGTCGTTGCGGGCGCCCTGGCCGCCGGCCTGGCCGGCGCCATTGGCGCCCTTGTTGCGGCCGCCATCCCTGCGCGCAGCGTTTTCCTGCGGCGCGGCATCGGCCTGCACCGGGGCCGACTGCTCGGCCGGCTGCAGCTCGGCGACTGGCGGCTGCGCTTCGGCAACCGCCGGCGCCGCTTCAGCCTTCAACGCTTCGCGCACGGCGCGCTCGGCGCGCATCTGGCGCGGGCCGCGGGGAATACGGGGCTTCTTCGGTGCCGCATCGGACTCGGCGCCCGGTGCCGCTTCACCGCCTGGCTGTGCCGCGGGTTGCGCTACCGGCGCGGCCGCGGCCACTTCGGCTGCCGGCGCCGCTTCGGCGGTCTCGGCCTTCGGCTTGCGGGCACGGGGCTTTTTCACGGGCGTGGCGGCATCGGCAGCCGGTGCCTGTGCCGGCGCGGCGGCCGGCGCTGGCGCGCTTTCCGGCGCACTTGCCGTTACCGCCTCGGCGGGCTCCGCCTTCTTGCGGGTGCGCTTCGGCTTCGCCGGCGCTTCCGCCGTCGCGGCCGATGGTTCGGCCGGCGCTGGCGCCGCCGGGGAAGGAGACGCTGCAGCGGCTTCCGCCGCGATCTGCGCCTTGGTGCGACGCTTCGGCTTCACGGCCGGTTCAGCCGGCGCGCCGGTCTCGGAGATATTGTCAGTATTGTTCATGCGTGTTTTCTTGGGTGGGCTCAGCGTCAGGCGCCTGCACCGCAACGGTGGCGGATGCTTCCCCGGGCGCTACATTGTCAGTGGCATTGGCGGCATGCGCCGCCTTCTCGAAATTCTCCTGCAGCGCGGCTTCGAGCAACTCGATCGAATTGGCGTTCTGCGGATCGCTGATTTGCTGCAGAGGCGGCAGCTGGGACAGCGACTGTAAGCCCAGGTCGTCCAGGAACTGTTTCGTGGTACCGAGCAGCGCCGGGCGGCCCGGCACGTCGCGGTAACCCACGGCATCGACCCAGCCGCGGTCTTCCAGCATGCGGATCGTCTGCGAATTCACGGCCACGCCGCGGATTTCCTCGATATCGCCACGGGTGACGGGCTGGCGGTAGGCAATGATCGCCAGTGTCTCGAGCGTGGCCCGCGAATACTTCTGCGGCTTTTCCGGATTCAGACGGTCCAGGTACTGCTTCATTTCGGGCCGGCTCTGGAAGCGCCAGCCGGAGGACAGGCTCACCACTTCGATGCCCCTGCCCTGCCAGTCCTGCCGCAATTGCTCCAGCAGGCTGCGGATCATGTCGGCGCCAACGGCGCTGTTGCCGGCATCGCCGGCACCGTCGTCGGCAGTGCTGTTGCCGGCACCAGGGCCGGCGTCGCCAGCGGCGTCCTTGCCCAAGGCGCGGCCGGCGTCATCCTCGACGAACAGCCGCTTCAGGCTGTGCATCGACAACGGCTCCCGCGCGCAAAGCAGCGCGGTTTCGAGGACTTTTTTCGCCTCAGCTGTGTCCATATGCCAAATTGTGGTCGCCGCCGGCAACGGCGGGAGCGACATTACGGCAAACGTTCATGCCGGAAATGCCGGGATCAACAATGCCGGGGTCAAGATCAAGTTCAGAGGATCAAATAGGTCAAAGATGGAGAGAAGTGTTTTCAAGACCTGAAAACCTTGTCGGCCTTACCCGGAAGAATTGCCGGATCGGGTGGCGCCGTTTCATCCAATGTCGCGCATTGTACTCCATAAAACCCGGCGTGGTGCAATTCCTGGTCTCGTAATGGAACAGGGCGCAGAACCCGGCGCAGGGCGGAACGCGGGACGGCGCGCGAGCCAGGCGCTACGTTGCGCTCAGTCCGCCAGCCGCTCGGCCAGGATCGCCGATACGCCAAGGAACGCCGGATATTCGGCCGTGATCACGAACGTGGGGATCGACGACAGGTACTGGCGGAAACGGCCCTTCGATTCGAAGCGGGCGCGGAAGCCCGACCTGTCGAAGCGTTCGCCCAGTTTCGGCACGATGCCGCCGCCGATGTAGATGCCGCCCTGCGCGCCGAGCGTGACGCCCAGGTTGCCGGCAATCGTGCCCAGCATGGCGCAGAACACGTCGATCGCCTCGTCGCACAGCGCGCAGTCGCCATCGAGCGCGCGGCGCGCGATCTCGGCCGGGGCCAGCGCCTCGGCGGGCACCTTGCGCAGGTCGGCCAGCGCGCGGTAGATCAGTTCGATACCGGCACCGGACATCAGCCGCTCGGCCGACACATGCTCGAACTCGCGCCAGGCGAACTGCAGGATCGCCACTTCGGTTTCGTTGACGGGCGAAAAGCTGACATGGCCGCCTTCGGACAGCAGCGCCGTCCAGCCCGATGCCGACGGGATCAGGCCCGACACGCCCAGGCCCGTCCCGGCGCCGATCAGCCCCAGCGGCGCATCCGGCTGCGCGGTGCCGCCGCCCACCTGGCGCTTGTGCGCACCCAGGAACGGCAACGAACGGGCCAGCGCCGTGAAGTCGTTGACCACCGCCAGCACCTCGAAGCCGCACTCCTGGCGCATGCCTTCGATCGAGAACGCCCAGTGGTGGTTGGTCATCTGCACGAAGTCGGTGTTGACGGGATTGGCGATCGCGATCGCGCCATGGCGCACCGCTGGCGCGGCGGCCGCCACGTCCGGCAGCGCCAGGTAGGCCTTCAGCGCCGCCGCCAGCGTCGGATACCCGGCGCCGGGCAGGACATGGACATGGCTGACCTGGCCCGGCGCCGACTCCAGCGCAAAGCGGGCATTGGTGCCGCCCACGTCGGCCAGCAGCCGGGGCCCACCGGGAAATACGGAAACGAGGGTCTGCTGCGCGGGAGTCGACATGGCGTTCATGGGCACGTGGGAAGAATGATGAACCCCAATGCTAGCGGATTTCTTGGCGAACACGCAAGAGTTGGGTGTA
>DASVVD010000682.1:0-1855 GCA_036386715.1 Pseudoduganella sp. | reverse complement strand
CCCACACAAGCCGCAGGACCTGCGGCTTGTGTCGGCGGCGGCGGACAGGAAACTAGCTGGAAGGCGACAGCGACGAGAGAAGCGGCATCGGCAGGCCTTCGGCCAGTACCAGCCGCTCCATCGCCGTCTCCAGCACGCTGCGCGCCAGGCCTGCGGCATGGCCCAGCTCCTGGTGCAGCTGCGCGTCGGCCGTGCTGCGCGAGGCGCACCGCGCGCTGTAGCGCTCGAAACTGCCCACCATCAGCAACAGGTCGGACAGGTGGCGCGGGCATTCGCAGCTCATGCGGTTGCCGGCCGCGGTGATCACCGCCAGCGCCGCCTCGTCGAAGCGGGGTGCCGGAACGGTCTCGGCGAAGCGCTCCGGGGGTGGCAACTGCCGGCCGGCCAGCGCGGCGCGGCACAGCTGCCCCAGCTCGCCCATTTCCGACGGCACCCGCGCCACCATGCACTCCTGGGCGCGCAGCGCGCGGACCATGGCGCTGGCGCAGAAGCGGTACAGCACCACGACCGTCGTGGCCCCGGCCGCGATGCGCGCTGCCGCCAGCAACGGCAGTGCCGTCTCATCCGGCTCCGGCAGCTCGACCAGCAGCACGTCCACCGGCGTGCCCCGTAGTGCCGCGGCGTCGTCCAGGCGCCCTGCCGTGCGGTGCACGTCGATGCCGGTGCCGGCTGCCGCCGCGATCCGGCGCGCCAGCGTCTGGCCCACCACCGCCACCCGCACCGGACCCTTCGGCACGGCGACCGCGGCGGCGGGTTCGGCTTCGCGCACGCCGGCCAGCTCTTCCAGCCGCTCGAGCGGCAGCGCGGCCAGCGTGCCGATCGGATGCCCGTTGTCCACCAGCTGCTTCAGCAGCCCGAGGCGGCGCACCTGCTCGGCCGTGTAGAGCCGCTGGCCATGCTCGGAGCGCTGCGTGTCCGACACGCCGTAACGCCGCTCCCACACGCGCAGCGTTTCCACGCTGAGCCCCGCGAGCCGGGCGGCAACGCCGCTGCGGTAGACCGGCTGTTGTGATGTGCTTGTCATGATTGACCCGTTATTGAACCACTAATGTGCCGATGATACCGCGACATTGCATGGACATTCAATGGTGTGGCCCGTAAATTAGCAGCACACAGCGGTTCAATCACTGTTCGATCAATCTTAGTGAGGAGAATGGAAATGAAAAAGATCCTGTTTGCTGCCGCCTTCGGCCTGGCCTTCAACGCGGCCCAGGCTGCCGACATCGTCGACACCGCCAAGGGTGCCGGCACGTTCAACACCCTGGTCACGGCGATCCAGGCCGCCGGCCTGACCGATACGCTGAAAGGCCCCGGCCCGTTCACCGTGTTCGCGCCAACCGACGCCGCATTCGCCAAGGTGCCGAAAGCCAAGCTCGATGCGCTGCTCAAGGACAAGGCCGCGCTGACCAAGGTGCTGACCTACCACGTGGTGCCGGGCAAGGTGATGGCCGCCGACGTGAAGCCCGGCGCCGTGAAGACGGTCGAGGGTGCGGACCTGACCGTGACCGCGAAGGGCGGCAAGGTCATGGTCGACAAGGCCAACGTGGTGAAGACCGATATCGCGGCGGACAACGGCGTGATCCACGTGATCGATACCGTGGTGATGCCGAAGTAAGTGTTATCCGGCCGGGCTTCCGGCCACCCTGCGGCACGTGCCCATGCGTGCCGACGGCTTGCGCCCACACTGGCTGTGGGCTTTTTTTCGGCGCTGTTCGCGTAAGCTAGGCATTACCTGCTGGCATGGAACTTTCTCCTGCGCTCGATGTCTCGACAGCGCTGCTATCGCCCGGCAACCGCCGTGCATAGCCACTGCCTGGGTGTCGTTAATACAGCTGCATCGAGCACTTGCTGCCAA
>DASVVD010000681.1:0-8766 GCA_036386715.1 Pseudoduganella sp. | reverse complement strand
CAAGATCCTGCGTGTCAGGGCAATGGTGGTCATCGATGGCGGTGCACCGATCGCTGCCCGTACGTTCGATCTCAGCCTCGGCGGCATGTCCGTCACGACCGGCACCCGGGTGGAAACCGGCCAGGCCGGGCAGGTCGTGTTCGAGATGCTGGTCGACGGCAAGCCGCAGATCATCACCTGTCGCGCCAAGGTCAGCCATTGCATCTTCAGCGGCGACGAGTTCAAGGTGGGCTTCGCGTTCCAGCCTTTGAGCCCGGAGGCGATCAACGCCATCACCAAATACGTCAAGTAGCGTCGCGAAGCCGCTGCGGTGGCGCGCCTGGCTGGCATGGCGGACAGGCCGGCTTAACCGGAAGACAACAGGGCATGTGCCGTTCTGTTCGCACCTTTTGATTCCCGGGCGTGATGGGATCATAATGGTCCGACACTGGAGGACCGCCATGGTTACGAACGCCAGCAACATTCTTGCGACGCAATACGGTACCAACGCATTCACCACGCTGTTTGGCTCGACGGGTACGGGCACGACCGGCGCCGGCATGGGCGGCGGCACGGCGGGCACTGTCACCGGCAGCACGGCGCTGTCGCCCACGGTGGCGGCGCGCGTACAGCAGGCGCTGGCTCCCCAGCAGACCAATATTGCGCTGCTCAACGCCAGCCTGACGAGCAGCCAGACCCGCCTCTCCGGCCTGGGCCAGCTGCAAAGCGCACTCGATATCTTCGAATCGCTGGCCGAAAGCCTGGCTGGAACGGGTGTGTCCACGTCCGCATCGTCGTCGGCGACCGGTGTGCTCACGGCGGCCACGGGCGCCACCGCCACGCCCGGCGAGTACAAGGTCGATGTCCGGCAGCTGGCGCAGGGCCAGGTGCTGAACAGCGGCGTACAGCTGGCTGCCAGCGCCACGCTCGGCAGCGGCATGACTTCCACTGTCAGGCTCGAGTGGGGCGCCATGGGCACCGACGGTTTCCAGGCCAATGCCGGCAGCGCGAAAACCATCACGATCGACAGCAGCAACAACACATTGGAAGGCCTGGCCGCCGCGCTGAAGGATGCCGGCGTCAACGCCACCGTGGTGAAGGCCACCGGCGGCTATGCGCTGCAGATCAACGGCGAGCAGGGTGCGACGCAGACATTGTCGATCAGCGTGAGCGGCGACGCCGCCCTGAAAGCGGCGATCGGCTTCGATCCCGACAGCCCGCGCACCGGCGGCATGGTGCAGGACCAGGCCGCGCAGGATGCGCTGGTCACGGTTGCCAGCAAGGATTACACCAGCAGCACCAATGTGATCACCGGCGCGATCGAAGGCACCACGCTGAACCTGGTAGGCACCGGCGAAACCAAGGTGACGATTACCCGGGACAACAGCCAGATCGCCAGGAACGTGGCGGCGTTCGTGAAGGGCTACAACGACCTGTCGGCCAGGCTGGCGACCTTGCAGGATGGCGCCCTGGACGGCGATCCCGCGCTGGCACGGGTATCGGCGCAGCTGGCTTCCCTGGTGCGGCTCGACGGTTCGAGCAGCACGGCACGGGCATTGGCCGACGTGGGCATTTCACGCGACGCCGACGGCGTGCTGGTGCTGGATGATATCAAGCTCAAGGCCGCGATCGCCACCGATGCCGACGGCGTGGCCAAACTGTTCACCAACGAGGGCAGGGGCCTGGCGGACCGGGTCGATGCACGGCTCGAAACGCTGACCGCGGAGAACGGCCTGGTGCGCCGCGCCCAGAATAACGCCTCGCAGGAGGTCGACGCATTGAACGACCGCCGCACGCGCATGGCGCAGACGCTGACCATCCAGGCGCAGGCGCTGGCGACGATGTACACGGCCCAGGAACAGATGGGCGGAACGGGGATGATGCTGGACTGGTGGGGGTGAGCGATCGTCAGGCAGGCATGCTCATTCAGGCACGCCCATTCAGGCACGCCCATTCAGGCACGCTCATTGGCGCCTGATCATCGAGGTATGACAATCAGCCGACCTTCGGGAAGGCTGCTCCCTTGCGTAATGCCTCGTAAGCCCTACTTGACCACCAAATCGGCCGCCATCACCGCCTTCAGGTACAGGCTGGCCGGGTCGTCGGGTTCGCGCTGCACGAACCACCACGCCGCCGCCTTCTTCACGTCGAAGTCGAGCGCTTCGCCGGTCAGCAGCAGCGCCGCGACCTGGCCCAGGGTAGGCTGGTGGCCCACGATCACCACGGTTTCCTTGCTTGCCGGCCAGTTGGCCGCTGCCAGCACGGCTTCCGGTTCGGCATCCGGCGCCAGTTCGGCATTGACCTTGTACTTGCGGCCCAGGCCTTCGGCGGTCTGCACCGTGCGCACGGCCGGGCTGACGAGGATGCGGGAGTTGTCCGGCAGTTGCGAATCGAGCCACTTGCCCATGCGTCTGGCCTGCTTCCGGCCTTTCGGCGTCAACGCGCGTTCCAGGTCCGGCAGGCCCTCGTGGCCCTCTTCGGCTTCGGCGTGACGCCACAAGATCAGGTCCATCGACTTCCTTTCGTATGACTCTTGTCGCAATGATACTGCCAACGGGTTGGCCAGCTACCCGGCCGTGGTGCCGAGCGTCGTCATCAGGTGGCGCTGGGCGCTGAACGGCTGCTGCTTGCTGCGCACCTTGCGGCGCTGGTAATGGCCGGACGAATCGAGTTCCCACGCGTTCATATTATCCTTCAGATAAGGATTCAGGCCTTCGGCCATCACGCGCCGCTTGAGCGCGCGGTCCAGCACCGGGAACGCCACTTCGATGCGGCGGAACAGGTTGCGGCTCATCCAGTCGGCGCTGGCCAGGTAGACATCGTGCGCCAGGTCGTTGCGGAAGTAATAGATACGGGTGTGCTCGAGGAAGCGGCCGATGATCGAGCGCACCTTGATGTTTTCCGAGAGCCCCGGCACGCCCGGCCGCAGCGTGCACGCGCCGCGCACGATCAGGTCGATCTTCACGCCGTCCTGCGAGGCCGCATACAGCGCGCGGATCACCGATTCGTCCACCATCGCGTTCACTTTCACGATGATGCGGCCCGGCTTGCCGGATTTGGCGATCTTGGCCTCGTTGCGGATCGCCTTGATGATCTCGCTCTGCAAGGCGAACGGCGCCAGCCACAGGTGGTGCAGCTTGTGCGGCTTGGCCAGGCTGGTCAGGTGCATGAACACTTCGTTCACGTCGCGCCCCAGGTTCGGCTCGCAGGTCAGCAGGCCGAAGTCGGTATAGAACTTGGTGGTGGTCGGGTGATAGTTGCCAGTGCCCAGGTGGGCGTAGTAGCGCAGTTCGGTCGCGTCGCCGCTGCCTTCGCGGCGGATCACCAGCGCCATCTTGGCGTGCGTCTTCAGGCCGACCACGCCATACACCACCTGCGCGCCGGCCTGTTCCAGCTTGTCGGCCCAGTTGATGTTGGCTTCCTCGTCGAAGCGCGCCATCAGTTCCACGATCACCGTCACTTCCTTGCCCAGCCGGGCGGCAAGGATCAGCGCCTCCATCAGGTCGGAATTCATGCCCGTGCGGTACACGGTCTGCTTGATCGCCACCACGCACGGATCGGTGGCGGCCTGGCGGATGAAATCGATCACCGTCTGGAACGACTGGAACGGATGGTGCAGCAGGATATCCTGCTTGCGCAGCGAGGCGAAGATGTCGCCGCCAGTCGGGTGCAGGCCCGGCACGAACGGCGCGAAACGCAGTTCAGGGCTTTTCGCGTGCTCGATGATCTCGTTGAGGCGCACCATGTTGACGGGGCCGTCCACCTGGTACAGGCGGGTGCGGTCCAGGTCGAACTGGTCGAGCAGGAACTGCGACAGCTCCGGCGGGCAGTTCTTCGCCACCTCGATGCGCACCGAGCGGCCGAACTGGCGGCCCTGCAATTCGCCCTTCAGCGCCTGGCGCAGGTTCTTCACCTCATCTTCGTCCACCCACAGGTCGGAGTCGCGCGTCACGCGGAACTGCGAATAGGCCATCACTTCGCGGCCGGAGAAAAGGTCGGAAATATGCGCATGGATGATCGACGACAGCAGGCAGAAGCACGTGCCGGGCTTGTCCGACAGCTCGTCGGGCAGTTTGATCACGCGCGGCAGCACGCGCGGCGCCTTGATGATGGCGATCGCCGTGCCGCGGCCGAACGCATCCTTGCCGGACAGCGCCACGATGAAGTTCAGGCTCTTGTTGACGACCTGCGGGAACGGGTGAGCGGGGTCGAGGCCGATCGGCGTGAGCAGCGGGCGCACTTCGCGCTCGAAGTATTCCTTGATCCAGGCGCGCTGTGCGTCGGTGCGTTCGTTATTGCGCAGCAGGTGCACGCCGTGCTCCTTCAGCTGCGGCAGGATCTGGGTGTTGAGGATTTCGTACTGGCGCGCCACCAGCGTATGGCATTCGGACGACACGCGGTTCAGGTTGGCCGTGAGGGCAGGGTGCTCGGAGAGCTTGCCGTCCACCGTGGCCGCGGCCAGCAGGCTGGCGACACGCACCTCGAAGAATTCATCCAGGTTGCTGGAAGTAATACATAAATAGCGCAGGCGTTCGAGCAGGGGGATCGACGCATCCTCGGCCTGCGCCATGACGCGGCGGTTGAACGCCAGTTGGGACAATTCACGATCGAGGAACAGACTGTGACGCGTGGCTTCCGCACGGATCTCGGGTTTCATGGGCTTGATTATTTTTCTATTCATTCTAACAAGATTGTAGCGCGGCCCAAGGCAGCGCTGGCGCTCATGACAGTCTAGACAAGAAATATGACAGCAACATGACAATAAGATAAGGCCAGAATGCTTTTGTAAAAATATATAAACCTATAAAAATCAATGGCTTGTAAATTTTATGACATTGATGAAACGCCAATATGACATGTAAACCCGGCAAATATTTCACGCAGGCCAAAACATGTCATAAAGCCGTCATATTGCTTGATTAGACTGCGCAGCATTCAAACCCCACCCCGTGAAATAGGAACTTTGATATGCGTATGAAACAGTTGATGGCCTCCCTCATCGTAGGCGCTTCCGCAGCAGCGGCCTTCACGACCGCCGCCGCAGCGGACATGACCGGCGCCGGTGCTACCTTCCCGTATCCGATCTATGCCAAGTGGGCCGAGCAGTACAAGGCTGCCACCGGCAACGGCCTGAATTACGCCTCGGTCGGTTCCGGTGCGGGCATCAAGCAGATCAAGGCAAAGACCGTCGATTTCGGCGCGTCGGACATGCCGCTGAAAGCGGAAGACCTGAACGAATCGGGCCTGATGCAGTTCCCGGCCATCATGGGCGGCGTGGTGACCGTGGTGAACCTGCCAGGCCTGGCCCCGGGCCAGCTGAAGCTGACCGGCCAGGTCGTCGGCGATATCTTCCTGGGCAAGATCACCAAGTGGAACGATCCGGCGATCGCCACGCTGAACGCCGGCGTCAAGCTGCCGGACGACGAGATCACCGTGGTCCACCGCGCGGACAGCTCGGGCACGTCGTTCCTGTTCACCGACTTCCTGTCGAAGACCAATGAAGAGTTCAAGACCAAGGTCGGCGCCAACAGCGCCGTGAAGTGGCCAACCGGCGTGGGCGGCAAGGGCAACGAAGGCGTGGCCGCCAACGTGCAGCGCATCAAGGGCGCGATCGGCTACGTGGAATGGGCCTACGCGAAAAAGAGCAAGATGCAGCACACCCAGCTGCGCAACAAGGACGGCGTGTTCCTGCAGCCGGACGACGAGAACTTCAAGGCCGCCGCCGCCAATGCCGAATGGTCCAGGACCCCGGGCTTCGGCGTGGTGCTGACCGACCAGGCCGGCAAGCAGTCGTGGCCGATCACGGGCGTGTCGTTCATCCTGATGTACAAGCAGCAGCCTGACGCGGCCAAGGGCAAGGAAGTCATCAAGTTCTTCGACTGGGCCTTTGCCAACGGCGCCAAGTCCGCTACCGAACTGGACTACGTGCCGCTGCCCGAGTCCGTCATCAAGCAGGTGCAGGCTTCCTGGAAGCAGAACCTGAAGGATGCCTCCGGCAAGGCGCTGTACTGATCGAACGATCCTGCCCCCTCGGTCCCTCGAGGGGGTTAACCGGGAGGGGCTCGGCTGGCATCCAGCAGGGAGCTCCCGGTTAGCCCAATCCAGAAAAATCCAAAACTATGTCCATGAGTGCAGAAATGACTTCCGTCCCCGGCGTGGAGACGCAAGCGGTGTCCACCGTGTCGCACGCGGCAATGCAGTCCGTCATGCGCCGGCAGCGCATGCAGGACTGGATCTTCCACAAGGTGACGATGCTGTTCGCCTTGTCCGTGCTGTTCGTGCTGGTCGGCATCATCGCCTCGCTGGCGCTGGGTGCCTGGCCGGCGCTGAAGGAATTCGGCCCCGGCTTCGTCACGCGGGTCGAGTGGGATCCGATCAACGACCAGTATGGCGCGCTGATCGCCATCGTCGGCACGCTGTCCACGGCCGGCATCGCGCTGCTGATCGCATTCCCTGTGAGCTTCGGCATCGCGCTGTTCCTGACCGAGATCTGCCCGCCATGGCTGAAGCGCCCGCTGGGCACGGCGATCGAACTGCTGGCCGGCGTGCCGTCGATCATCTACGGCATGTGGGGCCTGTTCGTGTTCGTGCCGCTGTTCGGCGACTACGTGCAGCCGTTCCTGAAGGCCACGCTCGGCCAGCTGCCGCTGGTCGGCGTGCTGTTCTCCGGCCCCACGATGGGCATCGGCATCCTGACCGCCGCCCTGATCCTGGCCGTGATGATCATTCCGTTCATTTCCTCGGTGATGCGCGACGTGTTCGAGATCGTGCCGGCCGTGCTGAAGGAATCCGCATACGGCCTGGGCTGCACGCGCTGGGAAGTGGTGCGCAAGGTCGTGCTGCCCTACACCAAGACCGGCGTGGTGGGCGGCGTGATGCTGGGCCTCGGCCGCGCGCTGGGCGAAACGATGGCCGTCACGTTCGTGATCGGCAACGCCAACAAGCTGTCGGCCTCGCTGTTCGCGCCGGGTAACAGCATCGCTTCCACGCTGGCCAACGAATTCGGCGAGGCCGCCACGCCGCTGCACGTATCGTCGCTGTTCGCGCTGGCGCTGATCCTGTTCGTGATCACGTTCATCGTCCTGACCGCCGCCAAGCTGATGCTGGCCGGCATGTCCCGTAAAGAAGGTGTCAAATAATGCAAGCCTCCGCCATCAAGACCCGCATGAACCCTGTCTACCGGCGCCGCCTGTGGACGCACCGGATCGGCATCGCCATGTCGGTCGGCGCCATGTCGATCGGCGTCATCGTGCTGCTGTGGATCCTGGGCACGCTGCTGGTCAACGGCTTCGCCGCACTGACGCCGGCCCTGTTCACCGAAACCACGCCGGCCCCCGGCAGCGACGGTGGCGGCCTGATGAATGCGATCGTCGGCAGCCTGCTGATGGTCGGGCTGTCGACGCTGGTGTCGACGCCGATCGGCATCCTGGCCGGCATCTACCTGGCCGAGTACGGCGAGGAGAACAAGGTGGCCTCGATCACCCGCTTCGTGACCGATGTCATGCTGTCTGCGCCCTCGATCGTGATCGGCCTGTTCGTGTATGCGCTGTATGTGGCCAACGTCAACCACTTCTCCGGCTACGCCGGTTCCATCGCGCTGACACTGATCGCCGTGCCGGTGGTGGTGCGCACCACGGACAACATGCTGCGCCTGGTGCCCAACAGCCTGCTGGAAGCCGCGTTCGCACTGGGAGCGCCGCGCTGGAAGGTGGCCATGACGGTGCGGCTGCGTGCCGTGAAGGCCGGCGTGGTGACGGGCGTGCTGCTGGCCGTGGCCCGCGTGGCGGGCGAAACGGCGCCGCTGCTGTTCACCGCGCTGTCGAACCAGTTCTTCAATGCCGACATGAACAAGCCGATGGCCAACCTGCCCTACGTGATCTACCAGTTCGCGATGAGCCCGTACGACAACTGGCGCGAACTGGCCTGGGGCGGCGCACTGCTGGTCACGTTCAGCGTGCTGGCACTGAACATCCTGTCGCGCACGGTCTTCACGCAGAAGATCCCGAACTGATCCCGGCCGATCAATCATTCAAATACCTTACCAAGAGAACCGCACATGAACGCGCAAGCGAATGTCCAAATGAAGGCACCGGCGAAGCAGGCCTCGAAGATCATCGAGATCAAGAATCTCAATTTCTACTACGGCAAGACGCGCAGCCTGCACAACGTCAACCTGGACATCCATGAACGCCAGGTCACGGCCTTCATCGGCCCGTCCGGCTGCGGCAAGTCCACGCTGCTGCGCACGCTGAACCGCATGTACGACCTGTACCCCGGACAGCGCGCCGAAGGCACGATCGCCTACCGCGGCACCAATATCCTGGAAGGCGCGCAGGATGTGAACATGCTGCGCGCCAAGGTCGGCATGGTGTTCCAGAAGCCCACGCCGTTCCCGATGTCCATCTACGACAATATCGCCTTCGGCGTGCGCCTGTACGAGAACCTGTCGAAAGGCGAGATGGACGAGCGCGTGGAATGGGCGCTGAAGAAGGCCGCGCTGTGGACCGAAGTGAAAGACAAGCTCGGCAAGAGCGGGCTGTCGCTGTCCGGCGGCCAGCAGCAGCGCCTGTGCATCGCCCGCGGCGTGGCCGTGAAGCCCGACGTGCTGCTGCTCGACGAGCCGACCTCGGCGCTGGATCCGATTTCCACCTCGAAGGTGGAAGAACTGATCAGCGAACTGAAGCAGGACTACACGATCGCCATCGTGACCCACAACATGCAGCAGGCCGCCCGCTGCTCCGACTTCACCGCCTACATGTACCTGGGCGAGCTGGTCGAGTTCGGCGA
>DASVVD010000680.1:0-1896 GCA_036386715.1 Pseudoduganella sp. | reverse complement strand
GCTCCGGGCCCTGTGCCGCCGACGAAACCTCCACGCCAGCCAGCCTGGCACTGCGGCTGACGGCGGCCATCAGGGCAAGCGGGGCAGGGGCCGCGACGGTAACCGCCGCCTGGTTGCCTGGTGCCGCGGCAGCCGCGCTGGCCGTCGCGATGCCGGCTTGCGTGTTCGCCATGCTGGCGGCAGCAGCTTCCAGCGTCGTCAATGCAGTGCGTTGCTGCCGGTAGGTTGCCAGCGGGCCGCGCAGCCCCACGGTCCACGCCAGCATGGCGGCAATCGCCACGATGCCGATGCAGAGCAGGTTCAACTGACGCGGCGGCAGCGCCGCAAATGCCGCGTGAAGGCGTTCGTTCAGTGCCCGTCCCGCCATGCCAGCGTGACGACGGCGTGGAAACCGATCGCCCGGGTTTCGGTGCCCGCACCGCTCGACTGCAGCTGCACCGTGGCCACGCCGGGCGCACGGCCGAGCTGCGCCAGGAACGTCGTGACGGCCTCGTAGTTCATTGCCTCGCCGGCGAGTTCGACGACGCTGCCCGGCGCGGGCGCATCGCCCGGTGCCGCCGCGCTGGTGCCGGCCCCCGTGGCTGCCACCGGGGCCTGGAAGTCGCGGCGCAGTCCGATGCCGGTCAGCCACGCATCGGGCGGCAGGGCGCTATCGATGGCCAGCGCGAAGGCGGCCAGCTCGCCCTCGCGGCGCAGCGTGCGCAGCAAGGCTTCCTGCCGCATGCGCTGTTCCTTCGCCTCGCGCGCCATGGCGTCGCGTGCCTGGTCGGAGCGGGCCTGGGCGGCGGCGGCCGTCAGTGCCGCAGCCTGGCGCTCGATGGCTGCGCTGCGCCAGCGCAATGCGGCATTTGCTGCGGCGGCCGCGACGACCACGATGGCCAGCGCCACCGCCGTCCGGCGCAGCGTGCGGCGCACGCGGATGCCATCGCGCCAGCTGCGCGGGATCATGTCGATATCAGGCACCGAGGCCTCCCCGCAATGCTAGCCCCGCCGCCAGCGCGACCGGGGTGGCCAGTTCGGCGGCCCGGGCCGCCGGCAGTGCGTGCTCGAATGCGCCGAGTGGATTGAGCAGGTGTACCGGCACGTCGATCAGTTCGCCGATGCGGGCCTGGATGGCCGGATAGCGTGCCAGGCTGCCGTTCAGGTACACCCGGCTGATCGAACTGCCGCGGGTGCGCGATGCCACGTAGACCTGGGTATGCGCCAGCTCGTCGGCCAGCAACTGGCAGTCCGCATGCAGGATTTCCCGGATGGCACGGCCCAGTTCGCCATGCGACGACTCCGCCGCATGCACCGTATCTTCCATGCTGGCGCCATTGCGCGCACCGATGCCATGCTCGCGCAGCAGGTGCGTGGCGGTCTCGGGCGGCAAATCGAGCGCCGCCGCCAGGCTGCGCGCCAGGCGCTCCTCGCCGAAGTCGATCTCGCGGTCGAGCATCAGGCGGCGGCCCCAGATCACGGTCAGGTAGCTCTTGCCGGCGCCGAAGTTGAGCAGCGCCACGGATTGCCCGACTTCGTTGCCGTGCATGGTGCCCAGCAGGCGGCTGATCGCGGTCGGGCCGATGTCGAGCGCCAGCGGGTCCAGGCCGGCCGATTCCAGCATGGCCAGGTAGTCGAGCACGCGCGGGCGCAGCGCGGCCGCCACCAGCACCTGCCGCTCGGCGCCGTCGGCATCCGCGCCGCGCACCTGGTAGTAGTCGAGCACATAGTGCGATGCCGCGTCGCCGAGCTGCTCGGCAGCCGCTTTCGCCACGGCCTTCGCTTCGGGCTGGCCCTGCGCCAGGTGCACGGTGAGCGGCAGGATGCGCACGTCCGCCGGCGGCAGCGCCGAGACCACGCGGCGGCCCTGGAACGGTGCCGAGTCCAGCGCCGCGCCGACGAAGCGGGCCAGTTGCT
>DASVVD010000679.1:0-1947 GCA_036386715.1 Pseudoduganella sp. | reverse complement strand
ATGCACGGCAGCGAGGCGACCTGTCGGTTTTTTGCATCGGAACGCGGCGCCGATCGGCGACCTCGTATCGAGGGTCTGTGTATTGGCGTGCGCAAGCGTTCGAGCAGCGATGCTGCCGTGGCGCCCAGGCGCCTGGCCGCGTCTCGATGGCGAACCCTGCCTGGCCGGGAGGGCGCTGCCCTCCTGGCGCATGCACGGCACGTGACACTATTCTCGTTACCCTGTCGCAAGCAGCTCCGCTGGCTTCGGTATCGCGGAATCCCGGGCGCCGGTGCGGAAATGCCGGTCGTCCAGGATGCGGGCGATGACATCGCCCGGAATGCCTTCGCGCACCATCATGGCCTTGGCACGTTCACGGCCCAGGAGGACATGGATCTTGATGGCGGCTTCCACGACTGCTGCGCCCACCCAGTTCTTTCTGCGACAACCCGTGTTGAGTGATGTCATCTCGTCTCCTTCTTTTTATTTGAAAGCCCTTGGCCCATGCACAATATCCATGAACAACCATTGAACGTCTTGATCCTGATCAATTAATTTGCCGTTGTGTAGCGGCCATGAACATGATTGAAATCAAAATGCATGTGTTGGCATGAGATGCGCAAACGATGCCGGGGCGATGCACGGAAGATGGTGGGGAAATGGCATCGTGCTGCTGCTATCGACAGGCTAGTTCGCCCATTCGCAGATGTCCAGGAACAATCCGGACATCGCGAGCGCGGCATGTTGCAGCCTGGCCGCGGACTGCAGGCGCCGTTGTCGGTGGCGCGGCGGCTGTGGGCAAGTCCTGGCCAGGTAAGCAGGTAGCAAGATTGTAGATTTGTCATTGATATATGTCACATTGCCGTCATGGCGTTTCCGTACACTCTTGCGACTGGTCTGCTCGAAATGAAAATACCCTGCCATGCCTCTTTATTCCCTTTTGGTTTCCTTCCCGGTATCGACCGTGGCGGCACAGCCCGACCTGCATGCGCGGACAGGGGTGCCGCCGGAAGCAGCGCAACCGGCCGCGCAGTCGCCCGTCCCGTTCGTGCACGGGCAGGCGCCGGCGTGCCTGCAGGACGAGGCCGCATCAGCGGCAGCTGAAACGGCGGGATTGCCGCACGCATTGCTCGACACGGTACAGCGGCGCCTGGTCTTGCGCGGTGCCTCCCGTCTCGACAATGCGATCGCGTTCTATGGCCCGCTCATCGGCCGGCTGCGCGCCCACCTCGACCGCCGCTGCCGCGAGGTGTTCAGCGTCGATATCGCGCTCAGCGCCATCGACAGCGGCAGCACGAAGATGCTGTTTGCGCTGTTCGATACACTCAACGAAGGTGCCCTGGCGGGCACCACGATCGCCGTGCGCTGGCGTGGCCACGGCAGCGATCCGCAGTGTTTCACCTTCCGTAACACACTCAGCGAGCGGTTTCCGCTGCTGCGTTTCGCCGACTGACGCACAGCGGCGGCAAGTCCTCCAGGCGAACGGTCCGGCCGCAGGTGCGCGATATCGCATCGGCGAGCGGCGAGCGGCGAGCGGCGAGCAGCAGCCGGGTGCAGGTGTGGATCGTGCCGGTCAATGAGGAACCGATGATTGCAAGGCATGCGCTGAACTGCGTGCGGCTGGCAGCAAGGGTGTCAATCTTGACCTTGCAGCCTGCCGTTGCGTCAGTTTGCATTAAGCAAGCCGAAACGCAGGCGTGCAGGCATATCGGTTACACTGATCCACCCCCCGCGTGGATCGGAAGGGTTGATTCCCGAGCATGGCGAGGCTATGGCGCAATGACGTGGCGGTGCATGCCGGGAAGGATATTGCACCCTTGCCGGGTCGTTGCAAGGATGTTTGACGGCGGCACAAGCAACTTACCCATTGCTCACCATGCGCCAAAAGCTGACGGACCTGAAGAATGGACTGGCCTTCGCAAGGCAAAGCTCACGGCTTGTCGTGCTCTGGCCGGTGGTCTCGGTGCT
>DASVVD010000678.1:0-1945 GCA_036386715.1 Pseudoduganella sp. | reverse complement strand
CGCCAGGCGGGCGCGCTGCTGGAAGTCCAGGCTGGCATAGACGTTCCAGCCCTGTTCGGCCAGGTCGCCGATACCGCTGACGATGCTCACGCGCTGCTGGTCGCCGCCGCCGTGGCGCTCCGGCTGCACCCAGCCGCCGGTGATGGTGGTGCCGGTGTGCGTGCGCTTGGTGATGAAGTTGACCACGCCGGCAATGGCATCGGTGCCATAGATCGAGGAGGCGCCGTCGCGCAGCACTTCGACGCGTTCGACGGCGCTCATCGGCACCACGTCGACATTGACCGAACTGGCGCCGATCGCCTCGTTCGGCAGGCGTCGGCCGTTCAGCAGCACCAGCGTGCGGTTGGTGTTCAGCCCGCGCATGTTGATCATGGTGCCGCCACCGCCGCCGCCCACTGGTTCGTTGGTGGAACCGACCGTCAGCGAGGTCGCCACTTCGGACATCGTGGTCAGGCCACGCGCCACCAGTTCCTCGGACTTGATCGTGGTGAGGGGCAGCGCGTTCTCGGTGGCCAGCTGGCGGATCGACGAGCCGGTGACTTCGATCCGGGTCATCGGAGAGTCAGCTTGTGGAGCGGCCTGCTGCTGGGCGAAGGCGGTTTGCGCGAGCGTGGCAACGGCGAGGGCGATCGCGGACAGCGCGATCCTTTGCGGGATACGGTGCATCTGGTCTCCTGATTTTTTATGGTCGATGGGCTGGCTGGCAAAGCATGTTACGAGCTGCAGCGCATTGGTCAGGCCGCTGATTATTTGGCCTGACCAACCTTTTTTTAGGATGGCGTAAAACGTATGATTACGCAAACAGTTTTTGTTTCGCTGCGTGAAAACGTAATCATGTTTCACTCTTAAGACACCTGTTTGCGCAATCAAACCTGTTCTGGCGCTCGCGGCGCATTCTGCGGTAAAGTGGTCAGGCCACATAACTATAAATCAAGGAGATGACGATGCGGATGCTTGGCCTGGCGGGTGCGGCGGGGTTGGCCATTGCGGTGACGGCGGTGGCGGCGATCGCCGCGCCGGCGGCGCAGCAGTTGCTGCGGATCGAGGCCGATGCGCCGGTGCGCACCGTGGGTGCCACGGGGGTCGACGCCTATGTGGAGGCGCGCTTCCGGCCGCTGGCCGAAAATGGCGGCGACGGGCGGCTGTACGTGGTCGGCCGCTACCAGGATGAAAACAACTGGTATGGCGCGGGATTGAGCTTCCAGTCGGCCGCGAAACGCATGCAGGTCGAAATCGTCCGCATGCAGGGCGGGCAGATGACCCGGCTGAAGGGCTTCGGCCGCGCCACCGTGACCGATGGCCGCTTCAATACCGTGCGGCTCGAAATGGCCGGCAGCACGCTGGTCGTCTACCTGAACGGCGAGCGCATCACCAACGTGACCGATACGGCGCTGCCGGCGGCCGGCCGGTTCGGCATCGTGGCCGGCGGCACTGCGTTCGAAGCCAGCACGCCGGTGAGCGGCGACGCCGTGCAAAAGCCGGCACGGCTGGCGCTGGCCCGCGCGCCGCAGCTGGCCCAGCTGACGCTGGGCGACGGCCCGCTGCGGCTCGATGTCAGCGCGCTGGGCAGCTACCGGCAGTCCGGCGACCCGGCTGCCGCGGCACCCGCCAGCAAGCCCGGCACGTTCCTGACCACCGCCAGCCTGCCGAACGCCAGCGCCTATGGCGCATTGCCGTTCCGGTTTTCGGCGGTGGCGGCGGATCCCGCGCTGGTGCGCGTGGAAGCAGGGAGCGGGCAGGTGACGCTGTCCCCGGTGGCACCCGGCGCGACGACGGTCACGCTGACCAGCCTTGACGATCCCAATGTGCACTCCGTGTTCGATGTGCGGGTCGCCGAAGCCAGGCTGCCGTCCGGCGTGGCGCATCGGCTTGCCGGCGCTGTCACGCCGGCCATCGGGGAGCGCGACGTGCCCCCTGACACACCGCTCCGCCTGCGCTTCGATGC
>DASVVD010000677.1:0-2869 GCA_036386715.1 Pseudoduganella sp. | reverse complement strand
GCTCGGCGACGAGTTCTCGATGCTGGACGTGGCCGTGGCCCCGCTGCTGTGGCGCCTCGATCACTACGGCATCGAACTGTCGAAGACCGCCGCACCGCTGATGAAATACGCCGAACGCATCTTCTCGCGCCCGGCCTACATCGAAGCGCTGACGCCGTCCGAGAAGGTGATGCGTCGCTAAAGCGGTTCATTCGACGCATTCGCGGTTGCTTCACATTAGTTCACGCAATACCGGCACCGGCCGTCACCGGCGGCGCCGGCTTTCGAAGAATAGTCCATGTCAGAAATTTCAACCAAGCCCTACATGCTGCGCGCCATCTACGAGTGGTGCACGGATTGCGGCTACACGCCGTACCTGGCAGTGAAGGTCGACGCGTCGACCACGGTGCCGATGGAATACGTGAAAAAGGGCGAGATCGTACTCAACATCAGCTACGGCGCCACATCCGCGCTGAAGATGGACAACGACAGCATCCGCTTCCACGCCCGCTTCGGTGGCGTGTCGCGCGAGATCTACGTGCCCGTCAATAATGTGATGGCGATCTACGCGAACGAGAACGGGCAGGGCATGGCGTTCGAGCCGGTGCTGGGGCAGGCTTCGTCGCCATCGCCCGCACCGGCTACCGAGCCGGCCGCGCCAACGTTGTCGTCGGTCCCCCTGTCGTCCGCGCCGGCACCTGCGTTGTCGCCGGTTCCGGCGCCAACGAAGTCGGATGACAACGGCCCCGATGATGGCGGCGATGGCCCGAAGAAGGGTGGACGGCCTACCCTGACCAGGATCAAATAGCGTATAATTTCGCTGTTGTTCAGATCACGCCGGCTTAGCTCATTTGGTAGAGCAGTTGATTTGTAATCATCAGGTGGCCAGTTCGAAACCGGCAGCCGGCACCAGGAATTAGCAGTGATAGAAAGGGTTGCATGCATCGCATGCAACCCTTTTTGCATTCAATCGTATTTCGTATGGCGACTTTCTGGGAAGGAGTCATGCGATTGCCGCCAACAATTCAAACTGACAAAACCATGACTGCACCGCCGAGCAAACTGGATCGTTTCTTCGTCATCGTCACGCGAACCATCAGCCTGCTGTTGCTGCTTGCCCTGCTGGCTGGTGTCGTTGCATTCGCCTATATGTGGTGGAGCAGCAGTCCAAAAGCACGGCCTGGGGCGGTGAAGGTCGAAGACAAGACGGCGCAATCAGGCAAGGCGGTCGTGCTCAGCTTTTCAAAGCCGATCAAGGTCAACAATACCGATACCGAAATACTTCAACTGACGATGGACAATGCGGCGGGGGAGTTCTCATACGGACGCGCCAGCAAAACACGGAACATATTGTTTGTCAGCGGTGCCGACAAGCCTGCACGCTGGTTATTCGCCGACCATCGGAACGTGTTGTGGGAAATAAGGCAGCTTCATGAAGGCGCGGAACTGCAGGATGACATGCCAACACTGGCGTTATACGTCGAATTTGCGGCGTATGAGCCAGGCGGTGGTGGCAATAATGCAGCCCCCGAAACGCTGGATGTCGGGTTGACCAGGCCGGATGGGAGCGGCTTTACCAAAGTTTTGAAAGGGGTGACAAAAGTATTCTCGCACCAGATAGTGGATGGCCGGCGCATACGTGTCCTGTTCCAGCGCGATACCTCCGTCTGGCAGGCGAACATATCGCTGGACGATTTCACCGTCACGGGTGAACGCGAGATCGCAAAGCTGCCAACCGCAATCTGATGCCGTAACGAGCAGGGCTGGCCGTTGTGCGAACCTGTTGCGCTGTTACCCCGAACACTGCCCGATGGTCGCCCCAGGCAGCAACACCGGCTGCCACAACTCCTGCAATGACGCCGCAGGCGCCCCCTCAAGCAACGCCAGCAGCATCGCCCCCATCTTCGCCCCCGCCGCCCGCGCATCGGGCTGGTCGATCGTCGCCACATCCAGCCCGGCCAGCGCATCGGGCATCTGTCCCCACACCACCAGCGACATGTCGCGCCCGATATCCACCCCCGCATCGAGCAGCGCCCGCACGGCACCCACGCCGGACAGGTGGTTATCGACAATCACCGCGGTAGGCCGTGAAGAACCCGCCAGCAACTGCTGCATCGCCTGGTACCCGCTGCGCCGGTCGATCGCCGACTCGATCAGGTAGCGTGGATCGACCGCCAGCCCGGTCTCGGCCAGGCAGTCGATAAAGCTGTCCCGCCGTTGCCGCGCAAAATTCAGCGTCTGCGGCGAACCCAGCAGGGCGATGCGCCGATGCCCCTGCGCCAGCAAGGCATCGAGCGCCAGGCGAATCCCCGCCGCGTTGTCGTAATCGAACCACGCATGCTGCGCGCTGGCGTTGGTGCGCCCGTGCGCGACGAAGGGGAATCGCGCCTCCATCAGGTAGTCGATACGTGGATCGTCCGCCAGCGTGCGGCTGACGATCAAGCCGTCGACACGCCGGCCCAGCACCATCTGCTGGTACGAAGGCAGTTCGTTCGAGGGCGAGACGGGCGCGATGATGAAGTTCATGCCGGCCGCTTCCAGTGCGGCGGAGATGCCGCCCACCACGTCGAGGAACATCGGATCGCCCAGGTCGGCCGGCAGCAGCGGGTAGAGGATGCCCAGCACGTTGCTGCGGCCTACGGCGAGATGGCGCGCCACCGGGTTGGCACGGTAGCCGCTAGCCGCCGCCGCGGCCAGCACGCGCTCGCGCGTGGCCTCGGAGACTTCCGGATAACCGTTCAGCGCGCGGCTGACGGTGGTCTTCGACATGCCGAGCGTGTCGGCCAGGGCTTTCAGGTTCATGCGGCAGAAGGGTGAAAAAGCGGGCGGGGGCGACAGGCCGAGGTCAGTGTCGAAATCAGTGCGGCGAGCCGCCGATTATAGCGGAGGC
>DASVVD010000676.1:0-5105 GCA_036386715.1 Pseudoduganella sp. | reverse complement strand
CAGGAACAGCTTGTCGAAGCTGTATGCCTGCAGGCAGGCTTCGGCCTGCGTGCCCTGGATCGACAGCGACTGCTTGCGCAGCAGCCCGCCAGTGAGGATCAGGTCCACGCCGGGCGCGTCGGCCAGCTCCCAGGCGATGTTCAGGCCATTGGTCATCACGGTCACGCCCTGCGCGTCGCGCAAGTTGCGCGCCAGCGAAATGGTGGTGGTGCCCGAATCGATGATGATGTTGTCGCCCGGCGCCACCATGCGCGCGGCATGGGCGCCGATGCGCGCCTTCTGCTCGTGGTTGATGGCGTCCTTCTGCGGCACCGTGTGCTCGGTGGGCGGCGTGCGCGCCAGCGTGGCGCCGCCGTGGCTGCGCGTGGCCAGGCCTTGCGCTTCCAACGCCGTGAGGTCGCTGCGGATCGTCACCGCCGAGACGCCCAGCTGCTCCACCAGTTCGTTGACCTGCACCGAACCCTGTTGGGTGAGCGCCTGCAGGATCGTGGCGCGGCGTTGGCTGGTATGTCGCATGTTCGTGGTACCGATAAAAGAAGTATGTTCTAGAGGATTGCTGCCGTCCCGATTGTAGCCGCCGGGGAGACCGCCGTGGCGCCGGCGGACACCGCGTCGCCATCCGCCGCATTGCGGTTGCAGGCGCGCGCATACTGCGCCAGCAGGCGGCCGATCTTGTGTTCCAGCAGATCGCCCGCGCGCGCCGCCAGCCGGCCTTGCAGCACCTCCAGGTACTGCTCCGGCAGGTGCTGGCTGAGCAGGGGCAGCGGCATCGCCACGGCATCGAGATTGGCCAGCAGTCTTGCCACCGCGGCGGCCACCGGCGCCTCGCCCCAGTAATAGCGGCAACGGTCGCTCAGGCCATAGCGGCGCAGCAGGCGCTGCTCGGCCATGGTACCCGGATAATGCCGGGCCCAGTGCCTGGGTTGCTGCTGCATGGCCTCGTCCAGCACCTGCATCAGGCGCGAGGCCTGGCCGGCCGGCACCAGTTCGGCCTCGATATGGCACAGAGAAGCTAAGCCTTCCCGCAGCGCGAACGTGGCCGCCGGGCCCACCTTGAGGATGGCGAAATGGTCGCGCACCATCTGGTGCAGCGCCGACTCGCGCTGGTAGTCGGTGGAGTGGGCCTCGAACACGATGCCCGGCTGCCCGGCCACGAACGCCGACAGCGCCGCCGCCTGCGCCGCATCGTAGTGCTGGATGCTGCTGTGGTCGAAGTCCACGCCGGGCTGCACCACCATGGCGATCACGCGGCGCCAGGCGGCATGCAGGCCCTGGGCCATGAACGCTTCGCGGTGCACGTCGAGCGTGCGGCGCGCCGCTGCCGGCGCGGTGACGGCACCGGCCTGCGCCAGGTTCGCTTCGCCGCCCGGCACCGGCACCTCGGTGCCGATCACGTACACCGGCGGCGGCAGTCCCGCCCCGGCCGCGGCCCGTTCGGCAACGGTGCACAGCTGCGCGGAACGCGTGGCGATCAGTTCATCGCTCAGCACCTGCGGATCGTCGGCGCAGCGCATCGAACAGTCGAGGTGGATCTTGTGGAAGCCGGCCGCCGCATAGGCCGCCACCAGCGTTTCGGCATGACGCATGGCCGTGGCCGCATCGAGTGCCTGCCACGCGTTCGGCCCGAGGTGGTCGCCGCCGAGCACCAGCCGCTCGAGCGGGAAACCCTGCGCGCGCGCCAGGTCGTGCACGTAGTCGCGGAACTGCGGCGGCGTCATGCCGGTGTAGCCGCCGAACTGGTCCACCTGGTTCGACGTGGCCTCCACCAGCAGCACGGTGCCGTAGTCGGCGGCGACGCGCATGGCGGCGCGCAGCACGCTCGGGTGGCTGCAGCACACGCTGTACAGACCCGCGGCTTCGCCACGGCGATGGGCAGCAATGACCTGCTGGACCGGGGAGGAGGATTCGGTAGTCGTCATGATCACTCGTTCAGTCGTCATTCGTTGACGGGTTATTCGTTCGTTCTTTGCCGGGCCAGCAGGGCGGCGCCGCGCGCGCCGCCGGCATCGCC
Organism: Pseudoduganella sp.; assembly: GCA_036386715.1. Taxonomy (GTDB): domain Bacteria; phylum Pseudomonadota; class Gammaproteobacteria; order Burkholderiales; family Burkholderiaceae_D; genus Rugamonas. The sequence continues at coordinate 3,094 of DASVVD010000676.1, read as the reverse complement.
GAAGGCGGGCGGCAGCACGGGCGGCGTGCGCACGCCGTGGAACAGGTGGCGGCCGATCGCCGCCGGCAGCTGCTGGTACAGGTGGGCCAGGTGCGACAGGCCGCCGCCCAGCACGATCGCATGCGGGTCGAGCGCCAGCACCAGGCCGGCCAGCGCGTGCCCCAGCAGGTCGACGTGCACGTCGAGCGTGTGCCGGGCGAGCTCCGAACCGCCCTGCGCGCGGGCGACGATGGCCAGCGGGGTTTCGTCATTGCCGCCGAAGTGGCGATGCAGGCGGCGCATGCCGGGGCCGGAGACATAGCGCTCCAGGCAGCCGCGCCGCCCGCAAGGGCAGTCGAGCAGCGCCAGCCCGTGCCGTTCCAGCTGCGCCGCCGGCAGCGACCAGTGGCCCCATTCCCCGGCCACGCCGTTGGCGCCGCGCAGCAGGCGCCCGCCCACGCAATAGCCGCCGCCGGCGCCGGTGCCCAGAATGGCGCCGAACATCGTGGGCAGGCCGTCGGCCGCGCCGCCCTGCGCTTCGGAGAGGGCAAAGCACTGGCAGTCGTTGCCGATGGCGACCGGGCGCTCCAGTGCCTGCCGCAGCGACTCGGCCACCAGCCGGCCGTTCAGCGCCGGCACGTTGGAGCTGAGCTGGCGGCCGGTGGCATTGTCGATGATGCCGGGCAGGCCGATGCCCACCGGCGCGCGCAGGCCCAGCGCCGCGTCGGCCCGGGCCACCAGGCCCTGCATGGCGCCGATGAATCCGGCGAAGTCGGTGCCGGGCGTGGCGATGCGCTCGCGGTGCACTTCATGCAGCGCCCCATCTCCATCCTTGTCCCCAGCACCGGCAGCGGCGAAGGCCACCAGCTCGATCTTGGTGCCGCCGATGTCGATGCCGTGGTAGCCGCGTTCAGGATTCGTCATGGCGATGGATGGTCACGCCTTGCACCACGCGGTTCACGATGCCGTCGGTGAATGGATTGTCGGGGCGCAGGCCCAGCAGCGCCGACTGGTGCAGCGCGTACTGCTGCGCGGCCAGCAGCCACAGGGGCGCCAGCCAGGCGTCCGGCCAGTGCGGCGTGTCGATGCCGAGGTCGCCGCCCGCGCCGATGGCGAGCACCGCGCGGGCCACCTTGTCGCGCCGCAGTTCCGCCAGCAGGTCGTCTTCATAGCGGCGCGACAGCGGGTCGGCGCTGCGGAACAGCAGTACCAGGGTTTCGCTGTTCACCGCGGCCTTGGGGCCGTGGCGGAAGCCCAGGGCACTGTTGGCCATCGTCATGACCAGGCCGGCGGTCAGTTCCATGATTTTCAGCGCCGCTTCGCGGGCCAGCGCCTCGAGCGGGCCGCTGCCCAGGTAGATCACGCGCGCCACGCGCTGCGCGGCCAGGCTGGCCACGGGCGCCGACCACTGCACGGCCGCCTGCCGGCCCAGCCCGGCCAGCGTGACCATGTGCCGCGGCTCGAAGTCCGGATCCAGCGCGCACAGCGCCGCCAGCAGCATGCAGCTGAAGCTGCTGGTCATGGCAAAGCCCCGGTCGCAGCTGGCGGCGGGCATCAGCAGGTTCAGCGTGTTGGCATCGCCGGCACCTTGCCGCGCCAGCGCCCCTTGCGCATTGCAGGTGATGTTGAGGAAGCGCGCGGTCGGCGCCAGGTCGCGCACCAACTGGACGGCGGCGGTGCTTTCCGGGCTGTTGCCGCTGCGCGCGAACGACACCAGCAGCGTGGGCGCGCCGGCTTCCAGGTACAGGGCAGGGTGGGTCAGCAGGCTGGTGGTGGCGATCGCGCGCACCTGGCACGGCCAGGCGGCATTGATTTCGTCCGCAACGATTTCGCCCACGTAGGCGGAGCTGCCCGCGCCGGTCAGGATCACGGTCTGCCGCGGGTCGCGCAGGCTGTCGCCGAGGAAGGCTTCGATGCTCTCCTTCACGGTGGCCAGGTGCGTGGCCAGTTCTTCCCACAGGGCGGGCTGGTGGGCGATTTCTTCCGCGGTATCCAGGCCGCCGATGTCGCGCCAGCCGGTGCTCGTTCGCTCGAATAAGGGTGTCATCGAAAGAGTTTTTCTGTTGAGGTCAGAACAATAGTGGAGTTTTATTTTCGAAAAGTCAAATACGAAAGTAAAAAGAAAGTTCATGCCACGACGAGTTTCGGCTCGTGTGCCAGTTTTACGACAAATTCGAAAGTTACTTGTCGTATCAAGAGTTAAATCGAAAGATAAGAACGTATTTTCTTTGATTTTTCTTTTCTTTTTGTTGACCGTGTTTGCTTTTATTTCTACAGTAAATGCAGGGTCTTTCGAATGTAAAACGAAAACATAAACCGACGGAGAGATGAGCATGCACCACAGCCGCTTCAGATTACGCAACAACGCGATCCGCCAGGCGACGGCGATTTTGGCCGGCCTGGCCCTGGCCGCCGCGGGCAGCCAGGCGCTGGCCCAGTCGAACGCCACGACCACGATCTACGGCCAGGTGGCGTCGCCCGCCGGGACCACCGTGGTGCTGGAGAACCTGGACACGGGCGCGCAGCGCGCGCTGGTGCCGGATACCGCGGGGCGCTATGTGGCCAACTCCATGCCGCCCGGCCGCTATGCGCTGCGCGTGCTGCGCAACGGCACGGTGGACGATACACGCGAGATCGAGGCGCTGGTCGGCAGCGGCGCGGAAGTCAACTTCGGCGGGAAGGAAGAAGCCGGGCAGACCGTGGTGGTGCGCGGCGCGCGAACGGTGATCGATGTATCCAATACCAACAACGGCGTGGTGTTCACCGCGAAGGAACTGCGCACGCTGCCGGTGGCGAACGACGTGGCTTCCGTGGTGCAGCTCACGCCGGGCGTAACGCGCGGCACCAACAGCCAGTATGGCAACGCACCTTCCATCGGCGGCTCCGGCCAGTCGGAAAATGCGTTCTACGTGAACGGGTTCCCGGTCACCAATATCCTCACGCAGGTGGGCGCCTCCGAACTGCCGTTCGGCGCCATTTCCAACCTGCAGGTGCTGACCGGCGGCTATGGCTCGGAGTTTGGCCGCTCCACCGGCGGCGTGGTGAACATCACCACGAAGAGCGGCGGCAACGACTTCAGGTTCGGCGGCAAGCTGTCGACCATACCGGGCGGCCT
>DASVVD010000675.1:0-8547 GCA_036386715.1 Pseudoduganella sp. | reverse complement strand
TGGTGTTCTGCGTGGCCACGCCGATGCCGGCGTCGGTCAGGAACAGCGCGGGCAGTCCCAGGCGTGGAAGTGGCGGCACATAGCCGGCCGAAAACGGAATGGCCTCCGGCACCTTCCTGGTCTTGTTGCCGCCATGGTCCGCGCCGAAGTGGCTCGACACCCAGTTCAGTTTTTCCTTCTGCGTCATTTCCTTCAATACCAGCATGGCGCGCCGGTCGGGGTCCAGGCTGCTGTCCAGCCACGGACGGGCAGGATCTGCGGCCATGGCCAGGCAGGGAAAGGCGGCCAGTGCCAGCAGGATTGCTGCGTTGTGCTTCATGGATCTCCTCGCTGTTTTTCTGATTTTTTCGATCGGTTTACTGTTGCGGTTCCGCGTACATGCGAGCATAACGGATACCGAAGTACAGGATGAATACATAACAGGCGGCCGGCACGAAGAACGACCATTGCAGCCCGATGGCATCGGCCAGCGCGCCCTGCGCGAACGGCACGATGGCGCCGCCGACGATGGCCATGCACAGGATACCGGAGCCCTGCCCCGTCTGTGCGCCGAGCCGATGCAGCGCCATGCTGAAAATCGTCGGGAACATGATCGAATTGAACAGGCCCACTGCGATCGCCGACCACATTGCCAGCGCGCCGGAGCCGAGGATCGCCACCAGCAGCAGCACGATGCTGGCCGCGGCATTGAACGCCAACGCCTTGCCAGGGCTGACGCGGCGCATCACCGCAAAGCCGATGAAGCGGCCGATCATCGCGCCGCCCCAGTAATAGCTGACGTATTTCGCCGCCGCGCCATGTTCCAGGCCGGCGATCTGCGGTTCACCGATGAAATTGATCAGGAAACTGCCGATGGCCACTTCTCCGCCCACGTACAGGAAGATGCCGATCGCCCCCAGTACCAGGTGGCGGTGGGCCAGCACGGATCCCTGCGCCGCCTGCGGCGTGTCGCCGGCCTGGCCGATCGCCGGCAGTTTCACCATGGCGAACAGCAGGGCCAGCACCAGCAGCGCGGCAGCCAGCACCAGGTACGGGCCCTGCACCGCCGCCGCTTCCTGCAGCCGGTAGCTGGCCAGTGCATCGCCGGCCAGATGCGCCACATCCACCGCGGCCGGCATGCCCCCCAGGATCAGCAGGCCGCCCAGCGCCGGCGCGATGGTGGTGCCCAGTGAATTGAAGGCCTGGGTCAGCGTCAGCCGGCTCGATGCGGTGGCCGGCGGCCCAAGTACCGTCACGAACGGGTTGGCGGCCACCTGCAATACCGTGATGCCGGCCGCCAGCACGAAGAACGCGAACAGGAACAGGGCGTAGCCGCTCATCGCGGCCGGGTAGAACAGGGCACAGCCGAGCGCCGCGACCATCAGCCCGGCCACCGCGCCGCGCTTGTAGCCGATACGGCGGATCAGCGCGCCGGCCGGCAGCGAGACGATGGCATAGGCGCCGAAGAAGCAGAACTGCACCAGCATTGCCTGCACGTAGTTGAGCGTGTAGACCGACTTCAGGTGGGGAATCAGCACGTCGTTCAGGGACGTGAGCAGACCCCACATGAAGAACAGCACGGTGATCACGACGAGGGGAAAGGTTTGCTGCGGCTGCGCGGGGGCGCTGCCCTGCGGCGCAAGCGCCGCGGGTGACATCTGGGCCATCGAACGTCTCCTGGTATCCGGCAAAGGCCGGGTGTTGTTATGGCAACGATTCTGCATAAGCCCCCGGCGCGGGTCAAACGCGATCGGTGAAACGTGGCGAGTTTAGCGTTGTTCACTAAACAGCCCGGGCAGCGTTTTTCCCATGGCGCGGCGCAGCATGGCGGCAGCTGCCCCACCGTGTTTAGTAAATGCGGCTAAACTGCCGCGCCGCGCGCAACCGTTGTTTGACCATGCGCGCGCGGCTGTGCAAGACTGTGCCCATAAAGAGCGGCAAGTGTCGGCATGGCAGGCGCTGCTCAACCACAACGGAGATGATCCATGTACAGACTTCCAGCGGGTGGCCGCCGATGAGGGCCGCCACCGCCGCGCAGGGCGGCGTCACGATCCGCGACATCGCACGGGCCGCCGGTGTTTCGGCGGGAACGATCTCGCGGGCCCTGAAGAACGAGCCCGGGCTCACCGAGGTCACCCGCCAGATGGTACTGGAAACCGCCCGCGACCTGGGTTACGACTTTTGCAAGCTGCGGCCGAAGCGGCTGCGGCGCCTGACATTCCTGCTGCACCGCCAGCACAACACCGCCTCCAGCAGCCCGTTCTACTCGCCGGTGCTGCACGGCGCCGAGGAAGCCTGCCGCAAGCAGGGCATCGTGCTGTCGTTCATGGCAGTCGGGCCGGCCGATGGCCTGGTGGACCAGCTGCGCATGCACGCGCCGGACGGCATCGTGTGCGCCGGCTTCTTCGAACCGGAGCTGCTGTCGGCACTGCGCGCCACCGGCAAGCCGATCGTGCTGATCGACATGAAGCTGCGCGGCTATAGCTCGGTGAATCCGGACAACCAGATGGGCGGCTATCTCGCCACCAGGCACCTGATCGACCGGGGCCGCGAACGCGTGGGCTTCATCGGCGGCCCGCTGTCGCATTACAGCATCCGCGAGCGCGCACGCGGCTACCGGCAGGCGCTGTTCGATGCCGGCATCCTGGCGGATCCGCGGCTGGAAGCGCCGCTGCCCGATGGCGTGGAACTCGAGCAGGGGGCATGGGAGGCGATGGAATCGCTGCTCGCGCTGCCGAAGCCGCCGGACGCCGTATTCTGCTACAACGACAGCGCCGCACTCGTGGCCATGCGCTGCTGTGTGTCGAAGGGCCTGAAGGTGCCGCACGACGTGGCGATCGTCGGCTTCGACGATATCTCGACGGCCGTGCTGGGCCATCGCCCACTGACGACGCTGCGCATCAACAAGAAGGAACTGGGTGCGCTGGGCGTGGAGCTGCTGCTGGGCGGCCGCACGGACGATGTGGTGGAAAGGATTTCGCCGGTCGAGCTGGTGGTGCGTGCCAGCACGGTCTGCTGAGTGACCACGCGGGTCGGCTACGCGGGTTGACTACGCGGGTTGACTACGCGGTTGACTACATGACTGCATTGAAGGAGGAGAACGGACCGCCGGGAGCTCACGCCCACTTCGCAGCCTGACATTGCCGGCTGCCGGCTCGCGACACCTGACGCTCGACGCGTCACTGTCGCAGGGGGAGCTGTTTGCCCGAAAAATGATGAAACCGGATGCACCGGCTGCCGCAAGCCCGGCAGATGGGAAAAGAAGCAAACAAACAAGCAAACAATATAAACGATTTCTCTTGCGCCACATCGCCTGGAATCCCCGGACGAGCATCGGCACAGCGCAGAACCTTCTTGAAACGGATGATTCATGTTACCAGATTTCCATTCCCGCGAAACCCTGCTGCGGCATATCTGCGACACCCGCAATTTCTACGATCCCCGCTCGCTTGACGCCAGCGGCGGCTTCTACCACTTCTACAAGGACGACGGCACGGTATACGACGCGCACACGCGCCACCTGGTCAGCAGCACGCGCTTCGTGTTCAACTACGCGATGGCGTACCGCCACTTCCACGACGAGGCCGACCTGCAGCGCGTGCGCCACGGCCTGGCGTTCCTGCGCGAGGTGCATCGCGATCCGGCCACCGGCGGCTACGCATGGCAACTGGACTGGCGCGACGGCGTCAAGACCGTCAGCGATGCCACCAACCACTGCTACGGCCTGGCGTTCGTGGTGCTGGCCTATTCGCACGCGCTGCAGGCCGGCGTGGAAGAAGCCCGCGGCTGGCTCGACGAAACCTGGGACCTGATGGAACGCCGCTTCTGGGAACCGGAGCATGGCCTGTACGCCGATGAAGCATCGGCCGGCTGGGAAGTGGCGCCGTATCGCGGCCAGAACGCCAACATGCACTCTTGCGAAGCGATGCTGGCGGCATTCGACGCCACCGGCGAAGTGCGCTACCTGCACCGGGCCGAAACACTGGCACGCAATATCACGGTGCGGCAGGCGCAGCTGGCGGATGGCCTGGTATGGGAACACTACCGGCAGGACTGGTCGGTCGACGGCGACTACAACCGGCACGACAGCACCAACATCTTCCGCCCGTGGGGTTTCCAGCCCGGCCACCTGACCGAGTGGGCCAAGCTGCTGCTGATCCTGGAGCGCCATGCCGGCCAGCTGGCCGGCCCGTCCGACTGGCTGCTGCCGCGCGCCGTCCATTTCTTCGACACCGCGCTGGCCAGGGCCTGGGACGGGCAGCACGGCGGCATCCACTACGGCTTCGCGCCGGACGGTTCGATCTGCGACGGCTTCAAGTACTTCTGGGTGCAGGCCGAGAGCTTCGCCGCCGCCGCGCTGCTGGGCGCGCGCACCGGCGAACAGCGATACTGGGACTGGTACGAGCGCATCTGGCAATACAGCTGGGAGCATTTCGTCGACCATACGCATGGCGCGTGGTACCGCATCCTGGGCCCGGACAACGCCAGGCTGACCGACGAGAAAAGCCCGGCCGGCAAGACCGACTACCACACGATGGGTGCCTGCTACGAAGTGCTGGCGGTGCTGAAATGAGCGAACCGGTCTTCATTTCCGCCGGCGAAGCGCTCACCGACCTGATCGTGCTCGACACCGCGCACACCCAGTGGACGGCGCGCACCGGCGGCTCGACATGGAATGTGGCGCGCGCCATGGCCAGGCTGGGCGTGCCCACCGCGTTCGCCGGCGCGATCAGCCGCGACGTGTTCGGCGACGCGCTGTGGCAGGCTTCGATGGCATCGAACCTGGATGCGCGCTTCCTGCAGCGGCTGGACAAATCGCCGCTGCTGGCGATCGTGCACCAGCTCTCTCCGCCCAGCTATTTCTTCGTGGGCGACGACAGCGCGGACCTGCATTTCGACCCGCTGGCGCTGCCCGAAGGCTGGCGCACGCACTGCCGCTGGATGCATTTCGGCGGCATCAGCCTGGCACGCCGGCCGCTGGCCGACCGGCTGCTCGCGCTGGCGCGGGATGCCAGGCAGGCCGGCATCCGCATCAGCTACGATCCGAACTGGCGGCTGCTGATGGACCAGCGCTACGACGCCACCCTGCAGGCCATGACCGAACTGGCGGACGTGGTCAAGGTCTCCGACGAAGACCTGGCGGGCCTGTTCCGCAGCGACGACATCGACCGCGCATTCGCCACGCTGCGCGGTTTCAACCCGGCAGCGCAGTATCTGTATACAAAGGGCGAACGCGGCGCCTCGCTGCACATTGGCGACGAAGCATGGCATGCACCGGCGGTGGCGGTACCGGTGGCGGACACCGTGGGCGCCGGCGACGCCAGCATTGCCGGCTTCGCCTGGAGCCTGCTGTGCGCGCCGGAGCGCGCGCCCGGTGCGCATTTGCGCTTCGCCGTCGCGGCCGGCGCCGCGGCCTGCCTCGGCGCCGGTGCCACGCCGCCATCGCTTGCCGACATCGATCGTTTGCTGCTGGAAACCGGTCACGCTTGAGCTTATGATGGCGGGATTACAACCCGACCGGAGTTTTCGATGAAGCTTGCCCTCCCCCTTGCCCTGCTGGGAGCCGGCATCGCCGCGGCCGGCGCCGCCCACGCGGCGGCCGTGGATGCGGCCCGCCTGTACCAGAACAATTGCGCCGCCTGCCACGGCGTGAAGCTGGAAGGCGCAACGGCGCCCAGCCTGGCGGACGACAAGTGGGTGCACGGCACGCCGACCCGCGCCAACCTGGCCAGGATCATCGCCAGGGGGCTGCCCGACAAGGGCATGCCGGCCTGGGAAGGCACGCTGGACAAGACGCAGATCGCGGCGCTGGCCGGCTACGTGGCGCCGGGCGGGCGCAAGGCCGCAGCCGCGAACACCGCTGGCACTGGCAACCTGGCGCCGGCAAAAGACGCTGCGGCAAAGGCCGATGACGGACTTGCCCGCCTGACGCTGCCGAAAGGCTTTTCGATCTCGGTCTACGCGGAGAATGTCGATTCGGCCCGCTCGATGGCGATTTCGCCGGGTGGCATCGTCTACGTGGGCTCGCGCAAGGCCGGCAAGGTGTACGCGGTGGTCGACGAGGATGGCTACAAGAAAGCGGACAAGGTCGTCACCGTCGCCGAGGGGCTGGACAGCCCGATCGGCGTGACGCTGCTGGACGGCGCGCTGTACGTGGCCGAGATCGGGCGCGTGATCCGCTTCGATGCCATCGACCGGAACTATGCGGGCAAGCCGGCCTACAAGGTGGTCAAGGGCGACCTGCCGAACGACAAATGGCATGGCGAAAAGATCATCAAGGCCGGCCCGGACGGCAAGCTGTATATCCCCGTCGGCTCGCCCTGCAATACCTGCGACAAGGACGACGAGGTGTACTCGAAGATCTGGCGCATGAATCCGGACGGCTCGGGCTGGGAAATGGTGGCCAACGGCATCCGCAACACCGTCGGCTTCGCGTGGCACCCGGTCACGAAGGAGCTGTGGTTCACCGATAACGGCCCTGATGAAATGGGCGACAACAATCCCTCGTGCGAACTGAACGTGGCACCGAAGACCGGCATGCACTTCGGTTTCCCGTACTGCCACGGCGGCGTGGTGCCGGACCCGAAATTCGGCGCCGGCCGCAGCTGCGCGCAGTTCACGCCGCCGGTTGCCAAGCTGGGGCCGCACGTGGCACCGCTCGGCCTGGCGTTCTACACCGGCACGCAGTTCCCGAAGCAGTACCGCAACCAGGTGTTCGTGGCCGAGCATGGATCGTGGAACCGCACGCAGAAGATCGGCTACCAGGTCAGCCTGGTCACGCTGCAGGGCAACCAGGAAGTGACGACCACCACCTTCATCGACGGCTTCCTGCAGGGCGACGATGTGAGCGGCCGTCCGGTGGATATCGCCGTCGCGGCCGATGGCGCGATGCTGATCTCGGACGATCATGCCGGGCGGATCTACCGCGTGACCTATACAGGCAAATAGGCCAGCCTCCCGGCGGCTTTCAAGCAACTACGCAACAGTCAGGCAATATTGCCGCATAGATTGTTGCGATGCATCAACAGTCCTGTTAAAGTTGGGGCCTTCGCTTTCGGAACGAGATGGCCCCAACCGCCCGCCTGTCTCCCTGCCCCGCTTCGACCGGAATTCCGTGAGCACCGCGCCATGCCTCTGCGCATTCGCCCGCCAAGCTCCATTGGCGAACTGATTTCGCCGGGCCGTGCGCCCTGCTCACTTATGGAAATTCCATGTTCAAGCGCCTTACCATCCGTACCCGCCTGATTGCCACGATGGCCATCCTCGGCCTGCTGATCGCCGTTACCGGCGCGATGGGCATCTATGGCATGCGTTCCGTCAACTCGGCTCTCGAAGAGACCTACAGCAACAACCTGGCGTCGGCACTGGCCAGCGCCGACTCGAAGATGCTGCTGACGCGCGCGCGGCTGGTGCAGGACCGTGCCGTATTCCACCCCGACACTCCGGAGCTGCCGGCGCTGCTCAAGCGCGCCGACGATTTCGTGGCCAAGTCGAACGAGGCATGGCAGCGCTACCTGGTGCTCGACCAGGATGCCGAGGAGAAGGCGTTGTCCGACGCGGTCAGTACCGCACGCAAGAACTTCATCGACAGCGGCGTCAACGCGCTGGCCCAGGCCCTGCGCGACGGCGATGCCGCCCGCATCGACCAGGTCGCCATGAAGGACATGCAAAAGCTGTTTTCCGCTTTCAGCGAAGCGACGGACAAGCTCGATGAGTACCAGTTCACGACCGCAAAGCAGAGTTTCGACAACAGCCAGCAGCTGTACGGCACCGTGATGAAACTGTCGATCGGCGCGGTCGCCGCGGGCATCCTGCTGATCATCGCTGCCTGCGTCACGCTGATGCGCGCCATCATGGGCCCGCTGCGCGAGGCCCTGGAGCACTTCGACGCGATGGCGGCCGGCGACCTGGCGCGCCGCGTCGATACGGAGCGGCATGACGAAATGGGCATGCTGATGAAAGGCCTGGCCAACATGCAGCAGAAGCTTGCCGACACCGTGCGCACCGTGCGTGAAGGCAGCGGCTCGATCGCCGTGGCCAGCAACGAGATCGCCGACGGCAACATGGACCTGTCGCGCCGCACCGAGCAGCAGGCCGCCAGCCTGGAAGAAACCGCGTCGTCGCTGGAAGAACTGACGTCGACCGTGCGCCAGAACGCCGACAATGCCCGCCAGGCCAACAGCATGGCCGTCTCGGCCTCGCAGGTGGCGCAACAGGGCGGCCAGATCGTGGCCAAGGTGATCGACACGATGGGTGCCATCACCACGTCGTCGAAGAAGATCGAAGACATCATCGCCGTCATCGACGGCATTGCGTTCCAGACCAATATCCTGGCGCTCAACGCGGCCGTGGAAGCGGCCCGCGCGGGTGAACAGGGCCGCGGCTTTGCCGTGGTGGCCAGCGAAGTGCGCACACTGGCGCAGCGCTCGGCGGCCGCCGCCAAGGAAATCAAGGAACTCATCAGCGATTCGGTGGACAAGGTCGATGCGGGTTCGCGCCTGGTCAACCAGGCCGGCGCCACCATGGAAGAGATGGTCGGCAGCGTCAAGCGCGTCACCGACCTGGTCA
>DASVVD010000674.1:0-4205 GCA_036386715.1 Pseudoduganella sp. | reverse complement strand
ACACGCGTAGCATCGCACTGTTCAGGACAGGGAGGCTTTCATTTTGCAATACGGTGCCATTTTGATATTGCTGGCCCTCTGGGCTGACCCCGATGGCGCCGTTGCGCAGGCCGTTCCGAGCGTTTCCGTGACATCGACCCGCGATCCGGTCGACAAATCCTACCGTCGCATGATCCGCGGCATGGACCGCTTCGTGCGCGAAGCGCCAGCGCTGGCGCCGGGTGCCGCGCTGCGCTTTCGCCTGCTGCCGCGGCTGGCCGGCACGCGCATGGCAGGCATCGAACTGAAAGTAGTGGGCGACACGTTGAGCCTGCCGGTGCAAGTCGATGCGGACAACGGCTTTACCCTGGAACGCGACGATCGCGCATGGCGCGAGGACGCGGCGCTGGTGGCCAACCGCCGCACCGCCAGCATGACGTGGCGCGCGGAAGTGCGCAGCCCGGGGGTGCCGGAAGGCATGCGGCGGCTGGGCGACCTGCGCCTGGAATGCCGGGTGGGGATGGAGGCGGGACTGGTGTCGAACAATACCCACCTGTTCGCCTGGCTGGGCGACCTGCTGGCGAGCCCGGACAGGGTGTGCGGCGAGCCGGATGGCCGTTACCTGTTCTTTGTCGAGCGCCCGGTGTTCGCGGTAACCCTGCATGCGGGCGGCCGCAGTACAGCGGCGCCGCTGCGTTCCCTGTATGCCGGCGGCCATGTGCAGGCGGCGGACCTGCCGTATTGCGATTGCCAGGTACTGCTCGACCGCGCATGGCATGCGCCCATCTGGGACCGCGCCTGGCCGGACGACACGCTGCTGTCGTTCGAAGCCATGGACGATCCGCCGCCGGCCGGCGCAGCCGCGGCGCCCGGCGTGGCGCCAGGGCAGACGCGCGAAGAGGTGCGCGCCCTGCTCGGCTCCGGCACGGCGATCCCGTTCCGCGACGGCCGCGAGGCCTGGCTCTACCCCCGCGCGGACGAGCGCCACCCCGAAAGCAGACCCGAGTACCTGGTGCTGTTCGATGCCGGCGGCCGGGTCCTGAAAAGCCGGCTGCGGCAGCAGTGATGGCAGCGCCCACGCTGGCAGAGTGGTCATATCGCTAGCGCGGCCGGCGTTGCCGCACATCGTCCACCACCGGTACGATGGCCAGCAGCACGAGCAGCATCGCCAGCGGCACGGTCGCCGCATAGCCCAACCGTGCAAAGCCGATCGCGCCGGTGATCCCGCCGATGAAGAAGCTCGACGCAAGCATCGAGAGCAGCCGCAGCCGGTCGTGGTTCGCCGTGACGGGTGGCGCCGCATTATTGTGGTTGGGATAGAGGGCCTTGCCCAGTTCGATGCCGATGTCCGTCATCACGCCGGTAATGTGGGTGGTGCGGATTTCCGCGTTCGACAGCTTGGTGATCACGGCATTCTGCAAGCCCATCATGAAGCACAGCAGCGTCACGGTGGCGGGCACGATCGCTGCCTCGACAGTGGCCAGCCGGGTGCCGAGGATGCCGAACAGCAGCAGCAACGATGCTTCGAACAGCAGCGGCAGGGCATAGATACTGTGCAGCGCGCGCCGCCGCGCATAGTTGACGATCAGCGCGCAGCATGCCGCGCCAGCCACGAAGGATGCCAGCGCGCCCAGGCCGGTGGCGGCAAGGCCGACGGCGCCGCTGGCGAGGTGGTCCGCCATGAGCGACACGATGCCGGTCATGTGCGACGTGAACCGGTGCACCGCGATGTAACCGCCGGCATTGGCGGCGCCGGCCACGAACGCCAGCACCATGCCGAGCTGCCGGTTGCCGCTGGCCTCGCGCTGGTGTCCGGTGAGGCGGCGGGCATAATTGATCGGCATCCGGAACTCCGGGCAAAAGCCCAAATTACACCCGCGCCCGGCAGGCAGTCAACGGCCGAGCATCGCCTGTATGAGGGGGCTAGGCAAATCCGGAATGTTGCTGCTATAATTGCGCGCCTTGGCCTGGTAGCTCAGTTGGTAGAGCAGAGGATTGAAAATCCTTGTGTCGGTGGTTCGATTCCGCCCCGGGCCACCAAGAATATTCTTGATGAAACGCCAACCCATGCAGGTTGGCGTTTTTTTTGCGGCGCGAGTCCTTGTGTCGGTCTATTTCCGGTTAAGAATCTTCCCTGCTTGACCTGATGCCGCAAACGACATACGGCACAGTAAGCGACTACTTGAACGCCTCAATGAATAGCAAAGTGGCCCCCCACGGGTGCCGTGTTCAAGATCGCTAGTTGAACATGATTCATCGCCTGCGGGTGCTTGACGAATACAAACTGAGGCCGAAGCCCATCCTTATCAGAAAAACGTCATCCTCTATCTCTAGAAGAAATTGCATGGCCCGTAGCAGGTAGCAGGTAGCAGGTAGCAGGTAGCAGGTAGCAGTGTGACATTACATTTCAGGAGGGCACATCTCCCGATATCATCTCCACGATCTGAATCACTTCTTGCACGTTCGGAGACCCGCTGGCAAGCCAAGCCTTAAGTCCCGATTCGCAGAAGCTTACCATTCCGTTCAGGTCGCCATGCTGCCCGCCTACGTACTCCTCAATTGCTCCCGCCTTTAGAATGAAAACCTTGCTGGCGTATTTTGCTTCGATCCTCACATTGATGTCAGGGGCAGTCGCCCTTATTCGGGCAACAGTTTCCGCATTGGAAAGGCGAACAAAATTTACGAACTGGTCGATTACCGGCTTCCATCCCGCGAGTTTGGGCGCGGTCGCGTAGTCATGCGTGTTAGCTAGTGTCGCGCACGCCGTGGCGAAGGCTTGTCTTTGCTGGGGGGAAAGGTTGTCCAGCTTCTCCTGCTTGAGCGCCAATTCGGCTGCTGCTTTCACCTCCTTGGCAACGATCCTCCCCTCTTGGAAAGATAGCGAGAACACGTTGTCGAAGTCGCCTATGTAGTAGGAAGTAAGGCCGAAGCTCTCAAAGAAGCTTTTCCACCTCGGGTAGTTGCCCTTGCCACCGATGTCCAAGATCGCTATTTCTTGGCCGAGTTCTGGTTTGAGCTCCTGGAAGACCGCTTTAAAAAAATACCGGTCCGTGTCGCCTTCGACCAAGACCGCCTTCTTCGCGAAGAATGCGTACGTGGAACGGGTATTGTCGAGGATTTTCACAAGGCCCTTCTGGTCCTCATGGATCGTTGGCGACATGACCTGTGAACGGTTGTTTTCGTCAAGGGTGAGACGCTTTACCTTTCCGATAGTCTTTGAGTTGATCAGGGCTTCAGAATGGGTAACAAGGATGTACTGGCACTTCTGCTCCCTGTTTATGTCTTCGATGATCCGCAGATATTCGTGCTGGAACTGGTAGTGCAGGTGAATTTCCGGCTCGTCGATAACGACAACGCCACCCCTTAGCTCGCCGCGACCGTATGCCTCAAAAACCAGATGAATGATTGCTTTCTGACCAGCACTCAGGCTGTTCAGGTCAGTAAGAGTCTTCTCCCGCTTGGTGTCGACGAAGGCGAAGGCGTAGCTCCAGGTCCGCTTTTCGGTAAGGCTTACTTCGATTCTGAGGTTCACGAGTGCCAGCTTCTCGTTTATCTTTCTCAGGAACTCCTGTTCGTTCGCATGCTGTTCAGCATCCTCCCGCACCATCGTATCCCCGAACTGTGAGTAGTGTTTTTCCGCGAGCCGAAGCCTTACGAGTGTAAATATGGCCGGCTCCGCCTGCTCACTCGCGTTCGTGCCCTTTATGAACTCGTTCCCCTTCAACGCCTCGATCTGCAACGCGGCTGACTGTGATTGAAGAGAAACGGATGGAGTAAAGTTGTGGTAGTTGCGATAGCTGCCGATAAGGGAAAACGACTCGAAGAGCGGCGGGATCGGATCGTCCCGGTTCTCGATGTTATGAAAATCAATCAGCTCTCGGAAGAGGTTGTATTTGACGAGGTACTGGACGGCTGGATTTGCTTCGTTCGGGGAGAAGCTCGTGGCAAAGGAATTGTTGACCCTATTCAGCGTTATGTCTAGGGTGATAATTTCTTCAAAGGGCGGTGCGATTTCTTCGGTTATCCCTTCGCTTGAATAAAGTCCGGCGACCCGCCCGAGTTTCAGGGCATGTACCCGAAGGATGTCCATATTCGCCGCGTCGATGTCATCCAGAGCGATCTTGACCATGATCCGCTGCGGCTTGTCGGGCGAGTTCCAGTTCGGCTCCAAGCGAAAGCCGCCATAGGTCACCGCCTGTTGGTCGCTCCGGCGGGTGATCACCTGC
>DASVVD010000673.1:0-3443 GCA_036386715.1 Pseudoduganella sp. | reverse complement strand
CTTCTCGCAGAACGTGGGACTGGTCGCGGTGACCGGCGTGAAGAGCCGCTGGGTCTGCGTGGCGGGCGGCATCATCATGATCGTGCTGGGCATGCTGCCGAAGCTGGCGGCGGTGGTCGAGGCGATACCGCAGTTCGTGCTGGGCGGCGCCGGCCTGGTGATGTTCGGCATGGTGGCCGCGGCCGGCATCCGCATCCTCAACCGCGTCGATTTCCGCACCAACCGCTTCAATCTGTACATCGTGGCGCTGTCGATCGGTTTCGGCCTGATCCCGCTGGTGGCGCCGCACTGGGCCCAGCAGATGGCGCACAGCCTGCACCCGCTGCTGGAATCGGGCATCCTGCTGACGGCCGTGGCGGCCGTGGCGCTGAACCTGTTCTTCAACGGTTCCGGCGAAAAGGAAGTCGAAGCGCACGAGGGGCAGCTGTCCCACGTGTGATGTCCCACGTGTGATCTTGCGCTGGAGGCAGAGGTCACTTCCGAGCCGCACATTGTGCGGCTCTTTCATTTGGCCACTACAAACGCCCGACACGGCAAGGCGACTCCTAAAACGTCGTGATTTCGTGTTTTATACAGGTCGGGCGAATCCCCTAGGTTTCATGGTCCCCGGTACTCAGTCCGGCTATGAAGAACGTCAGCTGTTCGCGCACCCAGCTCTGCGCCACGTCGCGATGGGTACGATCGTGCCACGCCAGACGGATGGTAAAGCCCGGTATCGCCATGGGTGGGTCGCAAGAGCGCAGTCCCGTGCGCTGGCGAAGAAGGTAGGACGGCACCAGCGCCACGAGATCCGAGCGTTCCACCAAATCCATCGCTGCATGAAAAGTGGACGCGGACACCGCGACCCGGCGTTCAATTCCCTGCAAGGCCAGCAGTTCATCGACCGATGTCGAGAATCCGCCACCGACCGGCGAGCAGATTACATGCTCGAGTTCGCCGTAACGGCGTAGATCCAGTTTGCCTCGCAGCGCGGGATGGCCTTTGCGGGCAGCGAACCTGTATCGCTCTTCAAACAAGGGCCTGGAACGTAACGTCTCCGAAATATTTTCCGGGGTGAGCATGGCAAAATCAACCTCTCCCTGTTCAAGCTGGGCTGCGAGCCGCAGGGGATCGATTGCGCGCAGGGCCACTCGCACGCCGGGGGCCTGCAAGCGTAGCGCCACGAGGAAATCCAGCAGTACCGCTGTCTGAACGTAGTCCGAGGCTGCGATCCGGACGATAAATTCATCGTGGGCCGGATCGAATGCCCGAGCTGTCGTGACCACTTCGCGTAGGCGTGCCAGCGCAGCGCGAAGCGGGACCTCCAGTTGCAGGGACAGCGGCGTCGGCGTCATGCCCCGGTGACTGGGCACGAACAGCTGGTCACCGAACATCGTACGGAGTCGTCCAAGTTGCGCGCTGAGGGCTGGCTGGCTGAGTTGAAGGCGGCGCGCTGCCCGGCTTACGCTACGTTCGTCGAGCAACGCTTCGAGAGTGGTCAAAAGATTCAGGTCGAGGCGAGCGATATCCATGGTTTGGATACTACCGTAAAAGCTGATTGCACTTCTCAAGGAGGTTCTGGCACAAGACAATCACCGCACCACGATTTCAAGGAAAACCGATGAAAAACGTCTTGCTGGTGCTCGCCCATCCCGATTCTGGCTCGCTGAATGCCCAGCTGCTATGTGCCGCGCAGGAAGAATTACAGGCACAGGGTCACAAGGTTGTTATCTCCGATCTCTACGCCCAGGATTGGAAAGCGGTATACGACGAACGCGACTTTCCCAGCCGTCTTGATGAAACGCGCCTGAACTTCGTTGCCGAATCCGGCCATGCCTATCGCAACGATATCCAGCCCTCCGATATATATGCCGAACAGGCCAAGCTGAAAGCTGCCGACGCCGTCGTGTTCCAGTTTCCGCTCTGGTGGTTTGGTATGCCGGCAATAATGAAGGGCTGGATTGAACGTGTCTTTGCTTATGGCCTGGCATATGGGTATCGCGATGAGGGAAATCGCTTTCGCTATGGCGACGGGGCATTCCAGGGAAAACGCGCCATGCTTTCCGTGACGGTCGGCGGTCCGGAGAAGGATTACGCAGCACGTGGCATTAACGGGCAGCTGGAGGAACTGCTGTTCCCGATTACGCACGGTACGTTGTTCTTTACAGGTATGGAAGTCATGCCGACGTTTGCTGCATACGATGTACACCGGCTCGATGCCAACGATATTGAACGAGCCAAGGTAGCCCTGCGTGCACGCATGCGATGCCTGTTCGATGATTCGGCCATTCCCTTCCGGCCTCAAAACGGCGGGGAGTATCCCGATCGGCACGTGCTGGCAGACGACATTGCGCCTGGTTGTACCGGCTTGCGTGTACACCTTCGTTGCGGAGACACTTGAACGCTAAAACGATTCCAGGCCAGTATCGAGGATCTGGCCGGTTGTCGCCGATCGCAACAACCGATAATTTTTTTTGGCTTGGCTGAGCTAAACGGCCAAGTTTGGCCAAAACGACATCGGCTCCACGTCAGGATTGCTGTTCGAAATCCCGAGTTTCGTCATTCACTGCAGGTACTTACCGAAGGCTTGAGCCAAACTAGTCCGGAGCAAATGCTGCCGGCGTTGCGCGGAAGATTGGCTATCGGCCGACTATATTCGCCATCATGGGAAGTTCAGGTCATTGCCGAGCATCCGGAGAAGGGCGAAGGCGACGAATCCCAGGACCAGGAGCAATACCACGAAGATCGCGGCCACCTTGCCGCTCGCGCGCAGCACCGCGCGCATTTCCGTTTTTTTGCCTTTCTTGCCTTGATCGTAATGCCACTTGATGGCGAAGAACATACCCGTGCCCAGCACGAGGACCTTGAACGTAACTAAGACTACAGGGATCCATTCCATCATTCATTTCCAGGCTTTTACTTGACACTGTCTATTGTGAGGAGCACTACCTCAAAACGCTGCTTGAGCAGCTTCATTTTAGTTCGAACGATCGAAGCCGGATGCCCGAGTATTTCGCTCATCGACATGGGCCAGGCGGGAGTCCATAGTGAACGAGGTCATGACAACGCCCCGTCATATGGTTGGCACAGGCGCGTTTTGCCCCACTAATATGGTTGAGTGCCATCGCGTTCCAGATCAGATAACGTCGGCGACTGCCGTGGGAAGATGTACTTCTGCATGGACCAAGGCATACTACTTGAAAGCAATTTCCATACATCGAGACAAAATGTCCCAGTTGAAAACCATGCAAGATGAAGATTCGCCAACCTGGTTGCCGCGACTGGCCGGGAACAAAGGGCCACGTTTCTTGCAGGTTGCGGATGCGTTGCAGGCGGCGGTGGCAGACGGATCGTTGAGACCGGGCGACCGCCTGCCTCCGCAGCGCCAGCTGGCAGCACGGCTGGAGGTCGACCTGACGACGATCACGCGCGCATACGACGAAGCCAGGCGCCGCAACTTGCTG
>DASVVD010000672.1:0-3602 GCA_036386715.1 Pseudoduganella sp. | reverse complement strand
GCACGTAGAAGTTCTTCAGGTAGCCGCCGCGGTTCATGTTGGTCTTCAGCCGGATCGCCGTGTTCAGCGGATCGGTGGCCCAGTGCACGTTCTCGAACACCAGGTCCTGGGCGTAGACGTTCTGGATGCCGCCGGCCATCTCGCTGCCCAGGGTGACGGCGCCATGGCCGCTCTGCATGATGCACTTCTGCACCACGATGTTCTGCGACGGGCCGTACTGCGTATCGAGATCCTTGCCGGCCTTGATCGCGATGCAGTCGTCGCCCGTGTCGAACGTGCAGCCTTCGATCAGCACCATGTCGCACGATTCCGGATCGAAGCCGTCGCTGTTCGGGCCCTTGCTGTTGCAGTGCACGTTGCGGATCACGATGTTGCGGCAGTGGACCGGGTGGTGCTGCCAGAACGGCGTGTCCTTCACTTCGTAGCCCTCGAGCAGCACGTTGGTGCAGCCGATGATATGGATCATGGTCGGGCGCAGGAAATGGCCCAGGCCGAACACGCGCTGCGCCAGCGGCACGCCCGCTTCGGACAGGGCCGGCAGGTACTGCTCGTCGGCGCGCCAGCGTTCGCCCTCGCCCTGGATGTGCAGGCGCTCTTCCTCGGTCAGGTGCGGCGCCACGTCCTTCAGCGACTTCGGATTGGCCGGGTTCGGCAGGCGCTGCGTCAGCTTGCCTTCCACGTAGCCCGGCGTGTTGGCCTGCGAGGCCGGGTTGATCGTGCGGTTCTTGCCCTTCCAGGTCCACCAGCAGTCGCCATCCTTGCCATTGAAGGGCACCCCGCCCTGGCCGTTCAGGATACTGGTCCAGTCTTCGCCGGTCAGCGCGATATTGTCGGCGCCATAGGCATAGACCGGCGACGCGAAGTTCAGGCAGTCGTTGCCCTGCCAGCGTGTGATCACCAGCTTGCCGTTCTTGCCGCAGTCGAATTCGCCGTACTTCGCGTAGTCGGCCGGCTGCGTGGAGAACAGCACGTTGGCGCCCTTCTTCAGGTGCACGTGCACGTTCGACAGCAGCACGATCGGCCCGGCCACGAACCAGTTGCCGGCCGGGATCACCACGCGGCCGCCGCCGGCCTTGTGGCAGGCCTCGATGGCCGCCCTGATCGCCGGGTAGCAGTCCTTCGAACCCGGTGCCTGGGTGGCGACCATCGCCTGGTCGTCGTGCGAGATCCAGCCCTTTACCTGCACTACCTGGCACTGCGCGGCACCGAAATCGGTGATCGGGAAATCCTGCTCGCGGAAACGCGGCGGCTTCGACAGGCGGTCGACGATTTCCTTCGCGCGGCCCCACGGGTCGTCGGCGATCGCCGCACTGGCCGTCGTGGCGCTCAGGGCGGCGCCGCCGCCGGCCAGCGCCAGGCTGGAAGCCGATACCGCCTTCATCATGGCGCGGCGTTTGGCGTTGACCTGCTGTTCATTGAATTTCATGCTGTCTCCTACTCTTGGGCGTTATTGAATTCTGCCAGGTACACATCCGCCGGCAGGGGCTGCTTCCGGTAGCCCAGGTGGTCGACGGGGTCGATGCCCGCGTTCTTCAGGTTCTTGAAAAAATCGTCCGACGAGAACTGCGCCGGGCGGTAAGCCAGCGTGCCGGGCGCGTTCCAGTCCGACCAGGGTTTGTTGCGGTCGATGTGCGCGCCGATGCGCGAATTGATCACCACCATCTTGCCCACGGTTTCCAGCACGGTCGGCGTGATCGTGCCCTTCGGCGCCCGGTAGACGCTCTCGGTCCCCAGCGTGCAGGCATAGCCTTCGACGGCGACCGGCGCATACGGGCTGCAGCGCGAATTGTGGAACCACTGGCGCGCCAGGTAGAACTTGCCGGCCAGCGCATTGGGCGAGCCGTCGCTGGTGAATTTCACCTCATTGAACACGAAGCCGTACCTGGTGCGCCAGTTGGTGTTCGGCGCACCCACGTACGACATCGTGCGGTCGCCCAGCGACTTCACTTCGCTCCGGTAAAAATACGCGGTGGTGTCGCCGAAGATGAAATCGACATCGCCTTCGATGTATGACTTGTGGAAGAAGCTGCGCGACGTGACGCGCGTTTCACTCGACTTCAGGTAAAGCGTGTCCTGGAAGCCGAGCAGCCGCACGTTCTCGAACTGCGCCTTGTCCGCACCTTCGACGAGCAGCGCCACGGCCTGGTGGCTGACGCGCACCTGCGGCGCGAACGGCGTGCCGCACACGCGCTCGGCGCATTCGTCGCGCGCGTTGCCGGTGGCCTTGTTGTAGGCGTTCTCGATCGTCAGGTTGCGCGCCTGGAAGCCGTGGTTGCGCGTCCATACCGTCATCGAACCGCTCGTCGAGATCGTGGGACTGCGCGCCGCGACCAGCGCATGCATCGCACGGATCGACGGATCCAGCTGCGCAAACTGCGGGCCGTACTGCTTCACGTAGTCGGCCACGGGAATCGCGGCATCGAGGCCGGCCGAGATCACGGTATCGGCCGCGCCGGCCCCTTCACCGTAGAGCGTGATCGGCCGCGCCGAGGCGGGCACGTAGACCAGCTCGCGGTAGGTGCCCGGCTTGACCAGGATATATTGCCGCCCGCCCTGCGGCCTGGCCGCGGCATCGACGACGGCGCGGTTGATCGCCTGCTGCACGCTGGCGAACGTCTTCACGCCGTCGGCCCGGCCCGCCGCGTCGACCGTATAATCGGCCCGGAACGCCGCCCCCCGGGCGAGCGGATCGGCCAGCGGATGCCATGGATCGGTTTGCTCGGCACCGGCGCGGCCGGTGGTCCGCAGCACTTCGGCGATCGCGAAGCGCCCGGCATCGGCAGCGGAGAGCTGCGGCCGGCCGGCGGCACCGGTATCCTGTGCCTGCGCACCCAGGGCCAGCGACAGGGCGACGAGCGCCGGCAACGTCCGCATCAAGGCGCCTCGGCGCGGAATACAAACTTGAAGCGGGGAATGGCCTGCTTCATCTCGCGTTCGACGATGGCCGCGAAGTATTTCGCCCCTTTCGGCCCCATGTGCGAGTAATCGAACGCGCTCTTCGCCGTGCCCTGCGGCTCGCTGGCGGCGCTGCCGGCCGGTGCGGCCTTGCCGGCGCTCGCCGGCTTGGGACCCATCGCCATCGTATCGGCCTCGGCCTCGCCCATCGCCTGCACGGCGGCATAGCTGTCGGCGTTCAGGTCCAGCAGCGCCACGTTCTTGTTCCTTGCGGTTTCGCGAATCACGTCGGCCCAGGGCACCAGCGTGTTTTCCAGCACGCCGTTCTTGAAGACGCGCCGCGTTACCGGGGTGATCAGCACCGGCACGCCACCGAGCGCCTTGACTTCGTCGACATAGCGGGCCATGTTGACGGGGAATTCGGTTTTCAGGTCGGTCGACCGGCCCGGTTTGCCCGGCTGGTCGTTGTGGCCGAACTGGATCAGTACATAGGTGTTGTTGTAGGCCGCGCCGCCCTTCAGCAAGCCTTCCACTTCATCCCAGCGGCCTTCGGCACGAAAGCTCGACGAGCTGCGGCCGCCCTTGGCCAGGTTGAGGCAGGTGTCCCAGTGGACGATGCGCGCGCACAGTGCATCGCCGTAGCCGGTGTTCGACGCCATCGTGGAATCGCCAACCAGGATGAACCGGTCAGGCTTGTCCGTGGCAGC
>DASVVD010000671.1:0-3731 GCA_036386715.1 Pseudoduganella sp. | reverse complement strand
GAGGACATGCGTGCCGGCAGCGAAAGCCTGGCATGGCGTCCCCGGCGTGGACGCCAGCGGCGCCAGGTTCGACGGCAGGAGGATGTTATCGCCATGCCAGTGCAGTACGGGCACGCCCGAGAGCCCTGCGAGAACACCAGGCGATGGCCCCAGGTCGAGTTCACGCCAGCCGATCTCGCTGTGGCCGGCACGGCGCCCGACGCTGCCGCCAAGCGCCACGGCGATCAGTTGCGCGCCGAGGCAGATGCCGAGGACCGGCAAGCCGCGGCCGATCCGTGCGCGCAGGCCGGCAAGTTCTTCGCGCAGCCAAGGGTAGGCATCCACGTCACCGGCACCGATCGGGCCGCCGAGCACCACGACGAGATCGGCGCGCAGCCACTCTTCCAACGACAGTGGCGCGGTGCCGGCATGCCGACAGGCGACCTCGTAGCCACGTTCGCGCAGTGGTGTGGCGAAACTGCCGAGGTCTTCGAAGGCGATGTGATGGACGACGGTACATTCCATCTCAAATCCTCCCGGGAATAGTACAGCCCGCCTCGTCGCAGACCGGGGTGACAGGCTCGGCCAGCAGGCCGCCGATCAGCGCACCCACCTGCAGGTCCGGCAAGTGACCAAACAGGCTGTGGCGCAGCACGCCGGCACGGTCGAACAGCAACAGGGTCGGCGTGCCGCGCATGCCGTAGCGTTCCATGGTGGCCGGAATGGCGCCTGCGGTGCCGGGCCGATCGATGCCAACCGGGAAGCCGATACGGTATTCGTGGATGAATGCCGCCAGCGCACGTTCGTTCATGGCCTCGTGATGTTCGAACACCGTGTGCAGGCCGAGCACGGCCAGTTCGCCGGCGCCGAAATGCCGGCCGAGCTCCTTTGCCTGCGGAATCGCGTGCGCGACGCAGCCGGGACACAGCATCTGGAAGGCATACACCGCCACCACTTTGCCGCGCAGCGCAGCGAGGGTCACCGGGCCTGGCGTATTGAGCCAGGCCGAGACCTCGAACTCCGGAGCGGGATGCGAGGTCGGGTTCATCATTTCGCGCGCAGCTTCACGCCCGGGAAATCGACCGGCACCTGGAAGGCCACATTCACATAATTGGTGAACAGGTTCAAGGCCACGTGCGCCATGATTTCAACGATCTCGCCGTCGTCGAAATCGGCTGCACGCAGGCTGGCCACCGCCGCCTCATCCACGTGGCCGCGTTTCTCGACCACCGCCAGCGCAAAGGTCAATGCCGCCGCGGTTCTGGGATCGTCCGACTCGCCGGCCTGGGCGGCGGCCATCTCCTGCGCGCTGGCGCCCGCCTTCCGGCCCAGGGCCGTATGGGCAGCCAGGCAGTAGGCGCAATCGTTGCGATCGGCGATGGCAACGGCGAGCTGTTCGCCCAGCCTGGCACCGAGTGTCCCGTCGCCCAGGGCGCCGAATGCGCCCCACATGCTGCGCAGGGCGACAGGCGAGTTGGCAACGGCGCGGAACATATTGGGCACGACACCAAACGCACCGTGTATCTGGTTGAGCAGCAGGCCTGCTTCGCCGGGTGCCTGGGCGGCATTCACGAGTTCGATACGGGACATGATGTTTTCCTTCGTCTGGTGGGCCGGTAAAGGGTGCGGCCACGTCACCCATAAAATTAGGAGTCCTAACTATTTAAGGCAAAAAAAATTCAGCTGAACAATCCCCAGTTACGCTGTTGCGTCGCCATGTCCGTTGGATCATGTTCCGCGCAGTCGATGCGCAGGAACGAGATCGGCAATGGCGCATTGACCAGGGCGCAATGGTGCGGCACCGGCTCGCCCGGATACTTGTTCACCTCGAAATGACGGCACGACAGGCAGGCGCGCAGTTCAGGAAACCGGTCGGTCTTCTGCAGCTCGGCGATCAGCTTGAACAGCCCGGTCAGGAGCTGGGTCTGCTGGCCGGGCGGCAATCTCGATGCGGCCGTGTCGGCGAACGACAAGGCATGCGCAAGGCGTGCAGCGACCTGCTTGCCTTGCGCGCTCAGGTAAAGTGCGGTGGCCCGGCCGTCATCTTCCGCCCTGGCCTTATGCACCAGCCCCTTGGTGACAAGCGCCGCGACCGAATCGCTGGCGCTGGCCGGTGAAATCGACAGCTGTTTCGCCAGCCAGCTCAAACGTACGCCGTGCGTTCGATCCTGCAGCAGTTGCAGGATCTCCGCCTGCGCGGGATTCAGTCCCTCGCCCGTCGATACCTCCCACATCCCCGAGCGCAACACGGTTGCGATCCGGCCGATGGCGGTAACGATGCGCGCCGAGATATCCGGCGTGCTGTCCCAAGGGGTTTCTGGTTTGATGTCCATGATCGACACATTAACAGGCGCCTCGAAATATGTCAAGGAGTCCTAATTAAATCTCCTGCCCGGGAACCGGCCGCACCACCAGGAACAGATACGACATGGCGCCGAGGAAGGCGATGCCGGCGCCGGTCAGCAACGCCGGCACGAACGACCAGGTCTGCGCGATATAGCCGGTCAGCACCGGCGCCAGCGCGCCGCCGAGGAAGCCGCCGAAATTCTGCAGGGCGCCGAGCGAGGCAACGCTGCTGGGTGGCGCCGCAACCGTGGCGAGCGACCAGGCACAGGCCGACGAGGCGTTGGCGAGGAAGATCACGACCGAGATACAGGCAACGGCCACGATATTGCTCTCGGCCAGGGCTGCCGGAATCGTGAACGCCACCATGCCGAGCGTGGCTGCCACCACCGCGTTGCGCCGGCCCGCGACCGGCGAAGCCGCGCGGCGGGCCACGCGATCGGAAGCCCAGCCCGCCACAAGCGCGCCGGCGAAACCGCACAGGAACGGGATCGAGGCCGCCAGGCCAGCGTGGGCCAGGTCCATGTGGCGCTCGGTGCGCAGGTAGCCCGGCAGCCAGGTCAGGAACACCCAGTTCAGGTAGACCGAGCCGAAGAAGCCCAGCATCATGCCCCAGGTGGTCCGGTAGCGGAACAGTGCCCGCCAGGCGGCAAAGCCGGCGACAGGCATGGTCTTGCCGGCCACGCCGACCTCTTCGATCTCGAGATAGGCTCGCTCGGCGGCATCCAGCCGTGCACGGTCGGGATCACGATAGAGGCCGATCCAGACGATCGCGGCGACGATTCCCAGGCCGCCGGTGACAAAGAAGGCCCAATGCCAGCTCGTGGCGGCGATCAGCGGCGACAAGCACAGCGGCGCCAGTGCCACGCCCAACGGCGAGGCCGAGTTGAAGATGCCGGTCGGCGTGCCGCGCGAACGTGCCGGGAACCAGTTGCTGACCACGCGCGCCGCCGCCGGGAATTGCGGCGCCTCGCCGATGCCCAGCGCGATCCGCACGATCAGGAACCAGCCGAACGTCGCAGCCAGTCCGCCGGCGGCCTGGGCCAGCGACCACACCACCAGGCCGCTGCCGAGCAGCCAGCGCGGCCCCACCCTGTCGACCAGTGCGCCCACCGGCAACTGGCACAGCGCATAACTCCATGAAAAGGCCGACAGCAACACCCCCATCTCGCCGAGCGAAAGACCGAGGTCGGCGCGAATGTACTCGTTGGCCACGGCCAGCGTGGCGCGGTCCAGGTAATTGATGACGCCGCACACCACCAGCAGCGCGAGCGAGATGGCCTGGCTGCGGCGGATGCGGGGCGGGATGGCCTGGTTGGCCGGATGTTCGGGCATGGTCGGATGTTCTGTCGCGGTGACAGACGTGCTGCTGGGAAAGTGACGGCGAGTATAGTGCACCGGGGCATTGC
>DASVVD010000670.1:0-3586 GCA_036386715.1 Pseudoduganella sp. | reverse complement strand
CGCCGGAGCAGCAGCAGATGGGGCAACTGAGCCAGTCGATTCGACGATCAGCACCAGGGAGCCTTCGGCAACCTTGTCGCCGACCTTGACCTTGATTTCCTTGACCACGCCGTCATGCGACGACGGGATCTCCATCGATGCCTTGTCGGACTCCACGGTGATCAGCGACAGGTCCGTCTTGATCGTGTCGCCCACTTTCACCATCAGCTCGATGACTTCGACTTCCTTGAAGTCGCCGATATCCGGCACTTTCACCTCGACCGGGCCGCCGGCGGCTGCCGGAGCAGCGGCAGGCGCAGGCGCCGGGGCGGCCGCAGCGGCAGGTGCCGGTGCAGGCGCTGCGGCAGCCGGAGCCGGAGCAGCAGCGGCGGCGGCACCTTCGGCTTCGACCAGCAGCAGCAGCGAACCCTCGGCGACCTTGTCGCCGACCTTGACCTTGATTTCCTTGATCACGCCGGCCGACGACGATGGAATCTCCATCGACGCCTTGTCCGACTCCACCGTGACCAGCGACTGGTCGACCTTGATCGTGTCGCCGACCTTGACCATCAGCTCGATGATCTCGACTTCCTTGAAATCACCGATATCCGGGACTTTGACTTCCACAATACTCATAGCGTTTGCTCCGTATTCTCGTTATTGGGTCACCGGATTTGGCTTGTTCGGGTTCAGGCCATACTTGACGACTGCCTGCTCGACCACGGCCATCTCGATCTTGCCTTCCTCTGCCAGCGAGCGCAGCGCGGCGACGGTGATGTAGTAACGGTTCACCTCGAAGAACTCGCGCAGCTTGGCGCGGCTGTCCGAACGGCCGAAACCATCGGTGCCCAGCACACGGTAGCTGCGATCCTTCGGCATGAACGCACGGATCTGTTCGGCGTACAGGCGCATGTAGTCGGTCGTGGCAACGATCGGGCCCTGCGTATCCTTCAGCAGCTGCGTCACATACGGCACGCGCTGTTCCTTGGTCGGGTTGACGAGGTTCCAGCGCTCGGCGTCCTGGCCATCGCGGGCCACCAGCGTCAGCGATGGCGCGGACCAGACGTCGGCGGCGACGCCCCAGTCCTTTTCCAGCAGCTCGGCGGCGAAGATGGACTCGCGCAGGATCGTGCCGGAGCCGATCAGCTGGACGCGCTGGCTGGCGCCCGCGGTGCCTTCCTGCAGCAGGTACATGCCCTTCAGGATGCCCTCTTCCTGGCCGGCTTTCAGGCCCGGATGAGCGTAGTTCTCGTTCATGATGGTGATGTAGTAGAACACGTCTTCCTGTTCCGTCACCATGCGGCGCAGGCCGTCATGGATGATCACCGCCAGTTCGTGGCCGAAGGTCGGGTCGTACGGCAGGCAGTTCGGGATCGCCGCGGCGAACAGGTGGCTGTGGCCATCCTCGTGCTGCAGGCCTTCGCCGTTCAGCGTGGTACGGCCGGCGGTGCCGCCCATCATGAAGCCGCGGGCGCGCATGTCGCCTGCCGCCCAGGCCAGGTCGCCCACGCGCTGCATGCCGAACATCGAGTAATACGTGAAGAACGGGATCATCACGCGGTTATTGGTGGAATACGACGTCGCCGCCGCGATCCACGAGCTCATGCCGCCCGCTTCGTTGATGCCTTCCTGCAGGATCTGGCCGGCCTTGTCTTCGCGGTAGTACATCACCTGGTCCTTGTCGACCGGCTCGTACAGCTGCCCTTGCTGGTTGAAGATGCCGATCTGGCGGAACAGGCCTTCCATGCCGAAGGTGCGCGATTCGTCGACCAGGATCGGCACGACGCGCGGGCCCAGGCTCTGGTCGCGCAGCAGCGCGGTGATGATGCGCACGAACGACTGCGTGGTGGATATCTCGCGGCCTTCGGCGGTGGCGTCCAGCACGTTCTTGAACGCTTCCAGCGGCGGCACGACCAGCGTTTCGTCGGCCTTCATGCGGCGCTTCGGCAGGTAGCCGCCGAGGGCCTTGCGGCGCTCGTGCAGGTATTTCATTTCAGGCGCGTCGTCGGACGGCTTGAAGAACGGGATCTCGGCCAGCTTGTCGTCCGGGATTGGAATGTTGAAACGGTCGCGCATTTCGCGGATCGCCTCGTCGTCCAGCTTCTTGGTCTGGTGCGCGGTGTTGCGCGCCTCGCCGGACTTGCCCATGCCGTAGCCCTTGACGGTTTTCACCAGCAGCACGGTCGGCTTGCCCTGGGCTTCCTGCGCCACCTTGAACGCGGCATAGATCTTGTGCGGGTCATGGCCGCCACGGGTCAGGCGCCAGATGTCGTCGTCGCTCATGTTGGCGACCATTTCCAGCAACTTCGGATGCTTGCCGAAGAAATGCTTGCGCACGAAGGCGCCATCCTTGGCTTTATAGTTCTGGTACTCGCCGTCGATGGTTTCCATCATCACGCGCTGCAGGATGCCTTCCTTGTCCTTGGCCAGCAGTTCGTCCCAGCCCGGGCCCCAGATGACTTTCACAACGTTCCAGCCGGCGCCGCGGAATTCGCCTTCCAGTTCCTGGATGATCTTGCCGTTGCCGCGCACCGGGCCATCCAGGCGCTGCAGGTTGCAGTTGACGACGATGACCAGGTTGTCGAGCTGCTCGCGGGCGGCCATGCCGATCGCGCCCAGCGATTCCGGTTCGTCCATCTCGCCGTCGCCGCAGAATGCCCAGACCTTGCGGCCGTCGGTATTGGCAATGCCGCGTGCGTGCAGGTACTTCAGGAAGCGCGCCTGGTAGATCGCCATCAGCGGGCCAAGGCCCATCGACACGGTCGGGAACTGCCAGAAATCCGGCATCAGTTTCGGGTGCGGATAGGAGGACAGGCCCTTGCCGTCCACTTCCTTGCGGAAGTTGATCAGCTGCTCTTCGGTCAGGCGGCCTTCCAGGTAGGCGCGCGCATACACGCCGGGCGAGGAGTGGCCCTGGATGTACAGCAGGTCGCCGCCGTGCTCTTCGCTCGCGGCTTTCCAGAAGTGGTTGAAGCCGATGCCCAGCATGTTCGCCAGCGACGCGAACGAGGACAGGTGACCGCCCAGGTCGCCATCGGCGCGGTTGGCACGCACCACCATCGCCATGGCATTCCAGCGCATCCACGAGCGCAGGCGCTCTTCATATTCCAGGTTGCCCGGGCAGTGCGCGCCCACGTCGGCGGGAATGGTGTTCACGTAAGCGGTGTTGGCCGAGAACGGGATATCGGCGCCGCGGCGGCGCGCCAGGTCGACCAGGCGCTCCATCAGGTACTGGGCGCGGTCCGGACCTTCATTTTGCAATACAGCCTCGAGCGCCTCGAGCCATTCCTTGGTTTCCAGTGCGTCCGGATCATTGGCGGTTTGGGCCGTGACCTGGTCAAGTTGAGCTGACATCTATCTAGTCTCCTAAGTGATTTGGCCCGAACCCGATATGGTGATCGTGGCGGACGCGAGGGGGTGATTATTTACCAAGACTTTTACGAAGTGTGAGGATTCTAACAGTGAATTTCCCCTTTTTCAAAATATGGAAGATGTTTTTACAATGTGAAATGCCCCTATGAGAAAATGGTGCAATGCCGCATAAACACACGGTTTCCGCTCATGTAAAGTGAGCAAAAAATCATTGCCATGACCGAAACGGAAGCGT
>DASVVD010000669.1:0-3522 GCA_036386715.1 Pseudoduganella sp. | reverse complement strand
GAATCGAGGATCGTCGCCCACGCCCGCTCATAGCCGGTGTTGATCGCCACCTGCGGCGCGGCGCCGGCGCGCAGCTCCTCGCGCACGCGTTCGTTGATCAGCACGTTGGCGTCGATCGCCATGCCCAGCGTCAGCGCGATGGCGGCAATACCCGGCAGGGTCAATGTGACCTGCATCATCGACAGGATCGCCACCAGCAGCAGCACGTTGATGGCCAGCGCCAGCACCGAGAAAAAGCCGAACATCGTGTAGTAGACGGCCATGAACACGGCGATCGCGGCAAAGCCGTACAGCGTGGAATTGAAGCCCTTGGTGATGTTCTCGGCGCCCAGCTGCGGCCCGATCAGGCGTTCCTCGATGACCTGCATCGGCGCATACAGCGCGCCCGACTTGAGCAGCAGCGCCAGTTCGGTGGAATTCTCGATGCTGCCCATGCCGGTGACCTGGAAGGTGCTGCCCAGTTCCTGCAGGATGTTCGCCACCATCAGCACTTCCGGCTTCTTGTTCTCGAACAGCACGATGGCCATCTGCTTGCCCACGTTGTCGCGGGTGGCTTCGCGCATGCGGCGGCCGCCATCGCCGTTCAGGTCGATCGATACGGCGGCTTGCTGGCTCGAATCGAACGTGGCCGTGGCCGACGAGATGTAGTCGCCGGTGACAATGACATCCCTGGACAGCACCACGGGCGCGTTCTTGCCCTCGGTGAACAGCTCGGCATTGAGCGGGATCGCCGCCTCGAGCTCGGTGCCCCGGGTCACCGTCTGGTCGACCAGGCGCACTTCCAGCGTGGCGGTGCGGCCGATGATCGCCTTGGCGCGGGCCACGTCCTGCATGCCCGGCAACTGGACGATGATGCGGTCCGCGCCCTGCTGCTGGATGACCGGTTCCCGGACGCCCAGCTGGTTGACGCGCTTGGCCAGCGTGGCGATGTTCTGCTTGACGCCGTTATCGAGCGTGGCCTTCAGGGCGGCCGGCTTCATGGTGGCCGTCAGCGTCAGGCTGGTACCGTGGCTGCCGTCGGCGAACTGCAGTTCGTTCATGGCGGCCAGCGCATCGCGGGCCGCCTGCCGCGTGGGTTCGTCGCGCAATGTCACGATAATGGCGTCGCCCACGCGTTCGATACCGGCATGGCGCACGTCGCTGTCGCGCAGTTGCATCCGCAATGCCGCCTCGAAGCCCTGCATGCGCTTGTCCAGCGCGGCCCCCGTGTCGACCTGCATCAGGAAATGGACACCGCCGCGCAGGTCGAGCCCCAGGAACATCGGGTTTGCACCGAGTGCCTGCAGCCACTTCGGGGTGTTGGCCAGCAGGTTGTTGGTAACGGTATAGGCCGGATCGTCCGGATTGGCGTTCAGGGCCCGTTCCAGCGCGAGCCTGGCCTTGAACTGCGTGTCGATGTCGGCGAAACGCACATGCACCGAAGGGTTCGTGCCGGCATCGAGCGCGATGCCGGTGGTGGCCAGCCTTGCCGCGCCGAGCACCTGCCCGACCCGGGTAACGATGTCGCGGTCCACCTTGACCGTGGCTTTGGCGCTGGTGATCTGCAGCGCGGGCGATTCGCCGAGGTAATTGGGCGCCGTGTACAGGGCCCCCAGCAGCACGACGATCACCATGACGAGGTATTTCCAGACAGGATAACGGTTCATGATCTTCCGCCTGCCAGCAAGGACTTGCGCATATCAACTCCTTCATTAGTACTAATTTCTTAGTACATTGGGTGAAAAAAATCGCGGGGGCTTACTCGGTGGTCGGACGCGGCGGTGGCGGTGGCAGTGCCGGAACGGTCTGCCGCAGCGTCGGTGGTTCCGGCGGGACCGGCGCCATCTGGATGACGGCTGGCGGCAGCGACGCATGGTGCACCGGCGACGGGGCCGGCCGTGCGGGCCTGGCCGGCAGTGAGGTCGAAGGTGTGACAGCCGCCTGCTCGCCGGCCGGTGCGGCCATGCCTCCTTCCAGCCGGGGGGCGGCATGCGCCAGCAGTAGCGCCGCGCACAGCAACGCGGCCAGCGCGCCGGCGGTGCGCATGCCGAGCGGCTTGCCGCCGGGTGCAGCGAGGATGCGGGTGACACGCGCCAGCAGTACCCCGCCACCCGCCGCCAGCGCGAACGCCGGTACCGGATGCCGGGCCCGCGGCTGGCGCAGCCGGTGCAGCGCGGTCAGCCCTTCGGCCAGCGCGATCGGGTCCGCACCGGTCGCCACGGCGAGGTCGTCGCAGGCATTCTCGCGTTCCTGGCGGATGCGGCGGCTGAGCCACCA
The DNA here is from genome assembly GCA_036386715.1 of Pseudoduganella sp. Classification (GTDB taxonomy): domain Bacteria; phylum Pseudomonadota; class Gammaproteobacteria; order Burkholderiales; family Burkholderiaceae_D; genus Rugamonas. Next base: position 1,266 of record DASVVD010000669.1, on the reverse strand, counting down.
CATGCCCGGGTGGAAGAACAGCAGCGATTCGGCCGCGCACTGAAGGCCGTTCCACAGCCAGTCCTTGCGGCGGATATGGGCCAGTTCGTGGGCCAGCAGCGCGCTCACCTGGTCCGGCGGCAGGTGCGTCAGCACGGCCAGCGGCAGCCAGACGATCGGGCGCAGCAGCCGCGCCGTGAACGGCGACATGCCACAACCCGTGCCGACCCGCACCTGCACCGGTGCCGCGATGCCCATGCGCAGCCGGATCGCCTCGAAGCGCGCGCTCCATGCGGCCGGCAGCCGCGTGAAGCGCTGCTGCTCCAGGTTCAGCAAGGCGCGCCAGTCGCGCAGCCGCAGCGCGGCCATCATGCCCACACCCGCCAGCCACAACGCCGGCGCGGTCGCCATGGGCGCCTGGCCGGACGGAAAGCCGGTAGGCGGCTGCATGGGTGCATGCGGCGCGGCCAGGAAGCCGATGGCCGTGGCCAGCGGTGCCAGCACCATCGCCAGCAGCCACGCCATGCCCGCCGTGTGACGGGCCGCGGCGGTGTGATGCCGCAGCGCGTGCAGCGTCGCCCCGGCGCACAGGGCGAGCAGCGCGATCTGCCACAGCGCATGCAGCAATGCATGGGAGGCGGCAGGCAGCAATGCGCTCATGCGCCGCCGCCGCGCCGGGCCTTCGCCTCGGCAATGAGCTTCTCGATCGCGGAGAGTTCCTCGTCGCTGGTGTGCTCGTCGTCGAGGGCACGCTGGACCAGCGTCAGCGGCGAGCCCGCAAAGGCATTGCGCACGAAATTCTTCAGCATGGCCGACTGCACCACCGGCTCGCTGTAGACCGGCACGAAGCGGTGGCTGCGCTCGCTCTCGTCGCGGTGCACCAGCTTTTTCTCGTACATGATGGTGAGCATCTTGAGCACGGTGGTGTAGGCCGTGTCCTTCGTGCGCAGCAGTTCCTCGTGCACCTCGCGCACGGTGGTGGGCGCCTTTCGTGCCCACAGGATGCGCAGGATCGCCAGTTCGCCTTCGGTCGGGTTCGGGTCCATCTTTACCAGTCTTAGTACTAAGTGATTAGTATCATACGCAAAAAAATGGCCGGCAGATAGTTTTTCCGCAACGGCGCTGTCACCGGAGGTTGTTGGAAGCGCTCCCGTATCGCGGGCCCGGGCCAGCCTTTCAGCAGCACTTCGCGCCAAGGGCAACTCTCAGCAAGTCCAGCGGTGCAGTGATCCGATTGCCCTCCAGCGCATGACGCCAGCCGAGGTAATTCGGCAGGTAGTGGCTGGC
>DASVVD010000668.1:0-1845 GCA_036386715.1 Pseudoduganella sp. | reverse complement strand
GTGTACCTGCCCGCCGGGAAGCGCAACGTCACGTACCTGCTGTCGCTGCTGGCCCTGGCCGGCACGGCGGTCTTCACGTACGCCGACTTCGCCTCCGGCGCCACGACCTACGCGTTCAACAACATGGTCGTGTCCGACCCGATGGGCAACCTGCTCAAGCTGTTCACGTACCTGTGCGTGGGTGTCACGCTGGTGTATGCGCGGCAGTACTCGACCGACCGCGGCATGCTGGGCGGTAACCTGGGCGGCGAGTTCTACGCGCTGGCCCTGTTCTCGACCATTGGCCAGATGGTGATGATCTCGGCCAACAGCTTCCTGTCCATCTATCTGGGCCTGGAACTGATGTCGCTGTCGCTGTATGCGCTGGTGGCCCTGCGCCGCGACAACACCAACGCCACCGAGGCGTCGATGAAGTACTTCGTGCTGGGCGCGATGGCCTCCGGCTTCCTGTTGTACGGCATGTCGATGCTGTACGGCGCCACCGGCACGCTCGACCTGCAGGCCATGTCGGCGAAGATCGCCAGCGGTTCGATCAACAACACGATCCTGGTGTTCGGCCTGGTGTTCGTGGTCGCCGGCCTGGCATTCAAGCTGGGCGCCGTGCCGTTCCACATGTGGGTGCCGGACGTGTACCAGGGCGCGCCGACCGGCGTGACGCTGCTGCTGGGCGGTGCGCCGAAGCTGGCCACGTTCGCCATCGTCGTGCGCCTGCTGGTCGAAGGCCTGCTGCCGCTGAGCTTCGACTGGCAGCAGATGCTGATGATCCTGGCCGTGATGTCGCTGGTGATCGGCAACCTGACCGCGATCGCGCAAACCAACCTGAAGCGCATGCTGGCTTACTCGACGATCGCGCAGATGGGCTTCGTGCTGCTGGGCATGATGTCGGGCGTCGTCGGCACCGACCAGACCAACGCGTCGGCCGCCTACAGCTCGGCGATGTACTACTCGATCACCTACGTGCTGACCACGCTGGCCACCTTCGGCCTGATCATGGTGCTGGCGCGTTCGGGCCACGAGGCCGAAGAGCTGGCCGACTTCAAGGGCCTGTCGAAGCGTTCCGGCTGGTACGCGCTGCTGATGACGGCACTGATGTTCTCGCTGGCCGGCGTGCCGCCGATGATGGGCTTCATGGCCAAGCTGACCGTGCTGCAGTCGGTACTGCGGGGCGGCCACCTGTGGCTGACCGTGTTCGCCGTGATGGCTTCGCTGGTCGCTGCATTCTACTACCTGCGCGTCGTCAAGATCATGTGGTTCGACGAGCCGGTCGACAACACGCCGATCAAGGTCGCCGCCGACAAGAACATCGTGCTGGCCCTGAACGGCCTGCTGGTGGTCGTGCTGGGCGTCGTGCCCGGCCCGCTGCTGGACGCGTGCCTGCACGCGATGGCCAAGACGCTGGCATCCTGACCCATGGATATCGGCGCGGCGGCATGGCTGGTCATCCTGCTGGCTTTGGTGCTGGCCAACTTGCCGTTCATCAATGAGCGCATGTTCGGCCTTGTCCCGATCGCCTTCGTCCCGCTTGCCTTTTCATCGGCAAGCGGTGCGGGGCAGGCTCCCTCCAAACCCTTCCTCGTGAGGCTGCTCGAACTGACGGTGCTGTATTTCGCCGTCGGCGGCATCGGCCGGGCGCTGGAAGGGCGCATCGGTACCGTGTTCCCGCAAACGTGGGAGTTCTACGCGATCTCCGCCTGCATGTTCGTGGTCCTGGCTTTTCCCGGTTTCGTCGTCCGCTACCTGCGCAAGCGGCATTGAGGTCGGCGGCGCCGCGGCCAGCCGCGGCGCTGCTACACTGTGGCTTTCATGACCACAGGAGTTTGCATGAGCGACGATGCTCACCTCAGG
>DASVVD010000667.1:0-5055 GCA_036386715.1 Pseudoduganella sp. | reverse complement strand
AACCCGTTGCCCGACGACCGACGGCACCTTCACGCCTGACGTGAATGCACAGCGCACGGTCGCAGGCGCCACCCCGGCCGCCAACGTCGACATCCTGTCGCCGGACCTGAAGCAGCCGTCGATCTGGAAAGCCAACCTGGCATTCGAGCATGAGCTGCCGGTCGGCGGCCTGGTGTTCGGCGCCGAACTGCTGGCGACCCAGAACAAGAACGCGATCTTCTACCAGAACCTGAACCTGGGCGCGCCGACCCGTATCGGCAAGGATGGCCGCGAGCTGTACTACACGCCGAAGGGCTATGAGCAAGGCTGCTGGGATGCCAGCGGCAACAGCAGCACGTCGCTGCCGGGTTGCGGTTCCCTGCGCAGCCGTTCCGGCTCGAACCAGAGCTTCGCCAACGTGCTGGTCGCCACCAACACCAAGAAGGGCGGCAGCAGCCTGGCGACGCTGCAGGTCAGCCGTCCGATGATCGGCGGCTTCGCATGGAACCTGGCGTACACCTACACCGAGTCGACCGAAGTGTCGCCGCTGACGTCGTCCACGTCGAACTCGAACTGGGCCGGCCGTTCCGTGTTCAACCCGAACGAGGAAGTGGAAGCCAATTCCAGCTACCTGGTGAAGGACCGCATCAGCGGCTCGGTCAGCTTCCAGAAGCGTTTCTTCGGCGCCTACCGCACCACGCTGGGCGTGTTCTATGAAGGCCGTTCCGGCAAGCCGTACAGCTGGACGACCAACAACGACATGAACGGCGACGGCCTGGCCGGCAACGACCTGATGTACATTCCGACCGCGTTCGGCGCGGGCGAAGTGGCCTTCGCCGGCGACAGCGCCACCAGCCACGCGAACGAAGAGAAGTTCTGGGCGATCGTCAACCAGTACCGCGGCCTGCGCAACTCGGCCGGCGGCGTGGTGAAGCGCAACAACAGCTTCTCGTCGTGGACCAACAGCTTCGACATGCGCATCTCGCAGGAAGTGCCGGGCCTGTGGCAAGGTTCGAAAGGCGTGTTCACGTTCGATATCCTGAACGTGGGTAACCTGCTGAACAAGAAGTGGGGCCGCATCAACGAAGTGGCGTTCCAGTCCAACGGCGCGCAAGCCCGTTCCTTCGTCGACGTGGTGGGCCTGGATACCCAGGGCCGCTACATCTACCAGCTGCGCGACAAGGTCGAAGACCTGGACGTGCGCCAGGCCAAGGGCGAATCGCAGTGGGCCCTGCAGGCTTCGGTCAAGTACGAATTCTAAGATTCGTGCGCAGTTAGCCTGAACAGAAAAACCGGCAGATCCCTGCCGGTTTTTTTTCGATCCCTGGCGGTTTTTTTCCGCTCTGTAACACTACGTATCCACGGCCCGGCAACGCTGTTTTCGTCCAGCCAGCCCCGGTACAATACGTGGTCCCATCTTCCATCCTCCCCATGCGACTTTCACCCCATACCATGGCCCTGGCCGCCGCGCTGACCGCGCTGGCCGGGTGCGCAACGCCGCCGTCCGACACGACCGCGGACATCAACCTGGTGGCGCTCAACGACCTGCACGGCAATCTCGAAGCGACCAAGTTCACCTATGCCGGCGTGGGCGACGCCGCGCCGCGCACCGTGATGGCGGGCGGCATCGACACGCTGGCCGGCGCGCTGGCCCAATGGCGGCGCGAAGACAGCGAGCTGCTGCTGGTCGGCGCCGGCGACATGGTCGGTGCCAGCCCGGCGCTGTCGGCCATGTGGGCCGACGAGCCCACCATCGCCGCGCTGGACATGCTGGGCCTGGCCGTCACCTCGGCCGGCAACCACGAGTTCGACGGCGGCCGCAGGGAACTGCTGCGCCAGCAGCATGGCGGCTGCGACTCGCCGCGGCCCGACAAGGCCTGCCAGCTGGCGCCGCGCTACGACGGCGCGAAGTTCGGCTACCTGGCCGCCAACGTGCTCGACACGCAAACCGGCAAGACCATCCTGCCGGCCTACCGCATCCTCGAATCGAAGGGCGTCAAGATCGCCTTCATCGGTACCGTGCTGAAGGAAACAGCCGACGTGGTGGTGGCCTCCGGCATCGCCGGCCTGCGCTTTACCGACGAAGCCGATGCCGTCAACCGCCTGCTGCCGGAACTGCGCGCGCAGGGCGTGGGCGCCTTCGTCGTGCTGATCCACCAGGGCGGCCGCACCGAATCGGAATACAACAAGCAGTATTGCGACAACCTCGAAGGCGACATCCTGCCGGTGGTGAAGCGGCTCGATCCGGCCGTCAGGCTGGTGATCAGCGGCCACTCGCACAAGGGCTACCTGTGCAAGGTCGACGGCCGCGTGGTCACGCAGGCGCAGATGGGCGGGCACATGCTGTCGCGCATCAAGCTGGTAGTCGACAGGGCCACCGGCAATGTCGTCGACGTCGACGCGCGCAACGTCGTCATCGAGCAGGGCGCTTATCCCGCCGAGCCGAAGGCGGCCGCCTGGCTTGCCGGCCTGCGCGAACGCAGCAACAGCGAACTGGCCAGGCCGGTCGCCCGCATCGCCGTGCCGGCCGTGACGCGAAGCGACGACGAAGCCGGCGAATCCGCGCTCGGCAACCTGGTGGCCGATGCCGCGCTCATGGCGGGCAAGCCGTTCGGCGCGCAGATCGCCTTCATGAACCGCGGCGGCATCCGCCAGAACCTGGAAGCGGGCGCCGGCAACGTGGTGTCGAAAGGCCAGGCGCTGGCCACGCTGCCGTTCGGGAACACCCTGGTGGTGATGGACCTGACCGGCGCGCAGATCCGCACGCTGCTCGAGCAGCAGTGGGTGGCGGACAAGGTGCAGGTGCGCGGCCTGCTGCAGCTGTCGGAAGGGTTCACGTACCAGTACGATGCGAAAAAGCCGGAAGGCGCGCGCGTCTCCGGTATTTCGCTGAACGGTGCGCCGCTCGACGATGGCGCCACGTACCGCGTGGCCGTCAACAATTTCCTCGCCGGCGGCAACGATGCGTTCCCGATCTTCGCCAGCGGTACCAACCGCGCCGAGACGGGCATCCGCGACATCGATTCCCTGACCGCCTATTTGGTAAGCCGCGAACAGGCTGGCCAACCGGCCGGGCAGGCGCCCGCGCAGCCGCGCATCCGGCGCGTCAATTGAGGAGCTGTCGATGAAACCGCTGATCAAACATGCCGTCCTGTGCGGCGTGCTCGCCGCCTGTTTCGGCAGCGCCCATGCCGACTTCCGCATTCCCGGCTTCGAACTGGTGCAGACGGCGCCGGTCGAAACCACGCTGGCCAACGCCGACCTGCGCGATCCCGTCGCCGTCTGGTGCGAGCTGTTCGACAACGCCAGCAGCACTATCGCGATCGGCCAGTTCTACGCCGCCAGCCGGCCCAGCGCGCCGTTCGAGAAGGTGATCGACCGGCTAGCCGCCGCCGGCAAGCGCGGCGTGAAGATCCGCTTCCTGCTCGACAAGAAGGGCGTTGGCCTGTCCGATGCCGCCACGTTGGACCGGTTGCGCGCGATCCCGAACCTGGAAATGCGCATCCTCGACTACAGCCAGCTGACGGGCAACGGCATCATCCATGCGAAATACGTGGTCGTGGACGGCAAGCGGGCCTTCGTCGGCAGCCAGAACTTCGACTGGCGTTCGTTCACGCACATCCATGAAACCGGCCTGCTGGTCGACGACGCCACCGTGGTCGGCCAGGTCAAAGCCATCTTCGAGCAGGACTGGGCCGCGCAGGCGCAGCTGGCGCAGGGCCGCTCCGTCGCGCCGCTGCAGCAGAAGGCGGCCGCGGCACCGGCAGCCGTGCTGGCCCAACCCTCCTACCTGCTCGCCAGCCCGGCCGCCTACAACCCGCCGGGCGTGGCCGACTCGGAGACCGGCCTGCCGGCATTGCTGGCCGAAGCAAAGGAAGAAGTACGCGTGCAGCTGCTCGACTACGCGCCGCTGTCGTATGGCCCGAAAGGCACGCGGCCGTATTACGCGGTGATCGACAACGCCGTGCGCTCGGCCGCCAACCGCGGCGTGAAGGTCAAGCTGATGGTGTCGAACTGGAACCTCGAGCACGCCACGCTGCCTTACCTGAAGAGCCTTGCGGTGCTGCCGAACGTGGAGATCCGCGTCGTCACCTTGCCGAAGGCTTCGACCGGCTTCATTCCGTTCGCGCGGGTGATCCATTCGAAGACCATGGTCATCGACGGCAAGCTGGCATGGGTGGGCACCAGCAACTGGGCCGGCGGCTACTTCGATCTGTCGCGCAACCTTGAAATCGTGCTGCGCAACGAGCAGATGGCGCGGCGGCTGGCTGCGTTGCAAGAACAGGTGTGGAGCTCGCCGTACGCGCAGCCACTCGACATCAACAGGGATTACCCGACACCACAGAAAGCATCGGAACAATGAAACGACTCGCATGCATGCTGGCGCTGGCCGGCGCCTTCGCCACTGTTGCACCCTCCAGCGCCCTGGCCTGGGGCAGCGACGGCCACCGCGCCGTGGGCGCCATCGCCGCCAAGCTGCTCAAGGGCAGCATCGCCGAAAAACGCATCGCCGCGCTGCTGCTGCCGGGCGAAACGCTGGAGTCGATCGCCGTCTGGGCCGACTGCGTGAAGGGCAACTGGTGCGGCCCGCAGACGCCGGAGATGGAAGCCTACGTGGCCGCCAACCCCAGGCACTCCGAGTACCACTACACCGATGTGCCGTTCCAGCTGGCCGCCTACCACGACCATGCCGCCGGCACGGCCGATGACGACATCGTGCAGACGCTCAAGTCGGCCATCCTGGTCCTGCAGGGCAAGGACACGCCGCAGACCAACCCGCACAGGTTCACGCCGCGCCAGGCGCTGCTGGTCGTGGCCCACCTGGCCGGCGACATCCACCAGCCGCTGCACGTGGGCGCCGCCTTCGTCAGCAAGGATGGCCGCTTCGTGGTGCCGAAAACCAGGGCCGAGATCGACGAACTGAACATCTTCGATTCGCGCGGCGGCAACAACCTGCTGCTGGACGACCAGAAGCTGTCCGAACTGAGCGCGAACCTGATTCCGCCGGGCGATCCGAAGCCGGTCAAAGAGGGCGTGCCGAAGGCGCTGACCAAACCCTTCCACTCGTACTGGGAC
>DASVVD010000666.1:0-8000 GCA_036386715.1 Pseudoduganella sp. | reverse complement strand
GCCGGCCAGCCAGAGGAGCAACAGGCGCCATTGCAGGGCGGCGCGCGCGGCGGTCAGCAGTGGTTTCATTGGTTTCACAGGGTGGCGATCAGGGCAAGGAGGGCCTGGCAGACGGCGGCGAAGTCGAGGGTCCAGCGGCGCGTGGCGCCGCGATCCGGTTCGAGGGTGCGCGAGTCGTCCAGCTTGTTCACGTCGAGCAGGTGCCGCCGCGCCGGATCCAGCTCGGCCGACACTGCCCGCACCGGCTTGTCCCATGTAAAGCGCCGCAGGTTTTCCGTGCCATCGAAGCGCACCGTTTCAACGCTGCCGTCGGCGAACTTCACGACCAGCTCTTGCGGCACGGCCGCGCCGGCGCGGCGCACCACGACGGTGGTGCGGAACCGTTGCGGGCCGCTGGCGCCGCCTTCGAGCATGCGTGGCGTGATTTCCACCAGCTTGCCCTGGCGTGCCGCATAGCCGGGTTGCGGACCCTGTTCCTCGCTGGTCAGCGAAGCGATACGGTCATCGACCTTTTGCGCCCCGTACACCTGCTGCGCGAACACGCGTTCCACCAGCGCCCCTTGTCCGCTGACCTCGGCCAGCGTCGCGCGCAGGTCGGCCACGCTCGGGTGCCGGAACTTCCAGCGCCGGTAGTATTCGCGGAACGCGCGGTCCATCACGGCGCTGCCCAGCTGTGCTTCCAGGTCGTGCAGCACGACGGCGGTGCCGGCATACACCGCACTGACGCTGTCGATCCGGTCGTAGGCATTGGCGCCGAGCGGATCGGCCGGTTCGGGGCGCGGCATGTCGAAGCGCTCGCCCGGAAAGCCGCCGAACGCGAACGCACCGGCCGGCAGGGTGGCGGCCAGACGGGGCGTCAGCGGCCGTTCGCCCAGCATGCGGGCGTTCCAGTATTCGTTCAGCCCCTCGTCGAGCATCGGTTCCTCGAACTCGTTGCTGGCGAGGATGCCGTGGAAATAGTTATGCGCAAACTCGTGCACGGCGACGAAATCCAGGTCATGCCGGTCGCGCGTGCCCGGCGACGGGTCGCGCACGCTGTCGACGGTGATGAAGGCCGGGTATTCCATGCTGCCGGCGTGCGCGGCGTTGAAAGGCGGGATCACCACCGTCAGCGTGTCGTAGGGGTAGGGGCCCAGCTTGCGGGCGAAGTAGTCGAGCGAGCGCTTGGTGATGTCCAGCACCGGCCTGGCGTTCGACGCGTAGTCGGGCGGATAGAGGACCGTGATCGCGACCGGCTTGCCGCCAGCCATGGTCCACGTGTCGCGCAGCGGCGCTGCGGTGCGGCTGTCCGCCGTCCATGCAAAGTCGTGCACGTCGCCCTGCGCGTAATGGTGCGTGACCAGGCCGCCCCGTTCCACCGGCGTGCCCTGCAGCGCGCCGGTGGCGCCCACCGTATAGCCGCGCGGCACGGTGAGTTTGACGTCGTAATGGCCGAAATCGGCGTAGTACTCCGAATCGGTGTGGTACTCGTGCACGTTCCAGCGCACGGTGGTGGCGCCGCGTTCGCCCGGCAGTTCCAGCACGCCGATCTTCGGGAACCACTGCGCCACAAGGTGGAAGGTGCCGAAATGGCCGGTGCGCGCCGTCACGCGCGGCAGCTGGTCGAAGAACGCGATGTCGAGCGTGGTGCCGGCGCCGGGCGGCACGCCGCGCGGCAGGTCGAGCCGCACCACGGTGCGGTCGGTCGGCGGGCCGCCGTCCGGCTGCACGAATGTCCACGGCACCTTCACGCCGCCCTGGCGCACGTCGCGCAGTTCGGTATAGCCCCATTCGCCTTCGCCCATGCCGTCGCTCAGGCCCTGGGCGCGCAGTTCAGTGTTGAACGTGCTGTCGCCGTTGCGGAACGCGTTCAGGTACAGGTGCAGGTACACGCTGTGCACCGTGCGGTCGCTGCGGTTGCGCCAGGCGAGCTGCTGGCGGCCCTCGACGGTATGGCGCACCGGGTCGAGCGTGGCCTCGATCCGGTAGTTCGCCACCCGGTCGGACAGCGTGGCTTCGGCGCCGGTGCGCATGCCGCCCCAGGCATCCGGGCTGCTGGGCGTGGCCACCGCGGCCGCGTGCCGTGGCACGAACGGTATCGCATCGGCGGGCGCGGTGCGGACGCCCTGCGCCAGCGGCATCGGCTGGAGCAGCAGCATGGTCGTTGTTGCGGCGGCGGCCACGAGGGAATGCAATACGCGCATGCTGCTCCTGGTTCGGATGAGGTCGCACTCACTATAACGATGGCAATGCCGGTTCGGCAACGTATTTGTCCTGCCGGACGCTCTTCCCGGCCCGGCCCGGCGCCTTAACCCAGTCTTAACCCGTGGCACCTAAATTCGAGCCACGCTACTTACGTTGCCGCAAAAAATGGTAATCTCGCGGCGTTTGTATTTCCATGCGACCTCAACCAGGAAGGAAGATCATGCGTTCCACGCGCCGCCTCATGCTTGCCGCCACCGCGATGCTGGCGATGTCCGCCACGTTTACCGCCACGTCCCATGCTGCCGGGCCGGGTTATACGACGCTGGCCACGCCGGTGCCGGTCGCCGCGCAAGGCAAGAAGGTCGAGGTCATCGAATTTTTCATGTACACCTGCCCGCATTGCTACGCGCTCGATCCGCTGCTGGAAGAGTGGGTCAAGAAGCAGGGCGACAAGATCACCTTCCGCCGCCTGCACTTTGCCCAGAGCCCGACCGATCCGCTGGCACATGCCTATGTCACGCTGGAAGCCATGGGCCAGACCGAAGCCGTGCACAGCAAGATCCTGCGCGCGATCCACGGCGAGCGCCTGCGCATCTACCGCAGCGATGACGAACTGAAACAGTTCCTGGTCAAGAACGGCATCGACAAGGCACGCTACGAACAGCTCTTTAATTCGTTCAGCGTGCAGACTAAGATGAAGCAACTGGGCTCGCTGGTGACCAAATATGGCGTTAGCTCGGCGCCCACGCTGGTCGTCGATGGCCGCTACATGACGTCGCCAACCATCGCCGGCGGCGCCGGCACGTCGGAAACCCAGGCTGGCCGCCAGACGGTGGCCGTGCTGGACCAGCTGGTGGCCAAGGCCGCGGCCGAGAAGAAATAAATTTTGGCAGTAACTTTGCAGCAGTAACTTTGCAGCAGTAATTTGCCGCAGTAATTTGTAGCAGTAGCGTTTTTTGAAGAGGTGTTGTCATGACGGATCGCGAAGAAGGCATCATGAAGCTGTACGGTGCGCTGGAACCGGATGAAAAACGGCTGTTCAGCGTCAGCAACGTCAACCATCTCGCCTGGTCCCTGGTGGTGCTGCTCGTGATTCTGGCCGGCTGGATGGGCGCGGCCCTGATCAATGCCGAGAACCAGCGCAATGCGCTGATCACCAAGCAATGCCAGGACCGCGTGTTCAAGGATGAGGTCGACAAGACATGCCTGTTGAACGTGCATTCGCGCGAGCACTGGTGGCAGCATCTCGGCTATGCGATGGGGCACCTGTCGCCGGAGAAATAAGTCCGGCCATCGTGAAAAAGCCCGCACTGTGCGGGCTTTTTCGTTGATGCGGCCGGGGCGAGCCGTCCACTCACCGCAGCTCAAACAGCAGCTGAACTTCAGCTCACCAGCAGCCTGGCCGATTTCAGCTGCACGCTGTCCGGACCTGCGTGGATGGTGAAGCTGCCGGGTTCCACCACGCGCTTCATGTCGATGTTATAGAACGCCAGGTCGGCCGGCCGGATGTCGAACACCAGCGTCTTTTTCTCTCCGGGCTGCAGCGTCACGCGGCGGAACGCCTTCAGCTCCAGCACGGGGCGCGTCACGGACGAGATATCGTCGCGGATATAGAGCTGCACCACCTCGTCGCCCGCCACCGGGCCCACATTGGTCACCTCGACCTCGACCTGCGTCGATTCGTCCGGCCGGATGGTGGCCTTCTTCAGCCGCGGCGCGGCAATCTCGAACCGGGTGTACGACAGGCCGAAGCCGAACGGGTACAGGGGTTTGGTGCTGCCGTCGATATAGCCGCGCCGGGCCGACGGCTTGTGGTTGTAGAAGATCGGCAACTGGCCCACGCTGCGGGCAATCGATACCGGCAGCTTGCCGCCCGGGTTGGCGCGCCCGAACAGCACGTCGGCCGCCGCATTGCCGGTTTCCTGGCCCATGTACCAGCCTTCGATGATCGCATCGGCACGCTCGGCGAGCAGGTTGATCGACATCGGCCGGCCGTTCAGCAGGAATACCACGGTGGGCTTGCCCAGGTCGAAGATCGCCCTGGCAAGGTCGTTCTGCTGGCCCATCAGGTCCAGCGTGGCGCGGTCGCCCAGGTGGCCGTCGGCCCATGCCTCGCGGCTGGTCTGCTCGTTGTCGCCCAGGACCATCACGATCGTATCGGCCGACCTGGCCGCCGCCACCGCTTCGGCGATCAGCCTGGCGTTGACTTCCGGCGCCGTGAAGCGGATCTCGTCCTTGCCCCAGATGCGCTCCTCGGTGATGCGCACGCCTTCGCGGTAGTCGAAGCCGAAGCCCTGCGCTTTGGCCTCGGCGGCCAGCGCTTCATGGATCGACACCACCTTGCGCGGCACGTCGGAATAGCCGCCGATCGGCGTGTCCTTCGCGTGCGTGCCGAGCAGCAGCAGCTTGCCGACCTTCTTCGGCTGCAGCGGCAGCACGCCCTTGTCGTTCTTCAGCAGTACCACCGAGCGTGCCGCCGCTTCGCGCGCCAGCGCCACGTCGCTTGCGGTGGCGGTCTGCGCGTCGGCTGCCTGCGCATCGGCATACGGCTGCTCGAACAGCCCGGCGTGGAACTTCAGCGCGAGGATGCGGCGCACCATCGTGTCGATCTCGGCCTCGGCAAGCTTGCCTTCCCTGACCAGTTCGGCCAGGTGGCGGTAGCCGTGACCGTCCGGCGTTTCGATGTCCACGCCGGCCTTCGCCGCGTAGTAACCCGCTTCCTTCGCCGTGGCGGCCATCTTGTGGCGCGTGACCAGTTCCTTGATGCCCATGTAGTCGGACACCATCACGCCCTGGAAGCCCCATTCCTTGCGGGCCACGTCGTTGAGCATCCAGCGGTTGGCATGCGACGGCACGCCGCCGATCTCGTTATACGACGGCATGATCGCGGCCACGTTGGTCTCGCGCACCAGCCGCTCGAACGGCGGGAAGAATTCCTCGCGCAGCGTGCGTTCGCTGACCTCGGCCGGGCCGATATTGGTGCCCGATTCCGGCTGGCCGTGCCCGGTCATGTGCTTCAGCGTGGTCAGCACCTTGTCTTTCGCCAGCTGACGGGACGTGCCGGAAAAGCCGGTCACCGCGGCCTTGCCGATCTCCGCGCACAGGTGCGGATCCTCGCCGAAGGTTTCCTCGATGCGGCCCCAGCGAGGTTCGCGCGCCACGTCGACCACGGGGGCCAGCGCGAAGTTGGCGCCGCGCGCCCGCATCTCGCGTGCCGCCACTGAAAACACCCGTGTCACCAGGTCGGTGTCGAACGACGAGGCCAGTCCGATCGCCTGCGGGAACGAGGTGGCATCGCGCGCGGCGTAACCGTGCAGCGCTTCCTCGTGCATGAACAGCGGAATGCCGAGGCGGGTCTGTTCGAGCGCCCATTTCTGCGCCGCGTTGACATAGTTCGCCGTCTCCTGCGCGCCGCGGTTCGGCCGCGCGCCATCGTCGCCGGCCGCCGCGGCGGCGCCGGCTTCGGATTTGCCCTGGCGGTCCGATGGCCGTGCCAGCATGCCCAGGCCGTGCGGGTACACGCTGGCCGCCTTGAAGGCGGAAAACGCGCCATTGTCCTCGATCTTGCCTTTTTCGATCCAGACGCACTCCATCTGCGCGATCTTTTCTTCCAGCGTCATCCGCTTGATCAGGTCGTCGACCCGCTTCGGCACCGGCGCGGCCGGGTCCTTGTACAGCGGGCGGGCGCTTGCCGCGAATGACAGGGCAGGGGTGGCGCCTGCGGCGGCCACCGTGGCCAGGAAGCGCCGGCGGCCGTTGTTCGAGTCTTGCATCGTGTCTCCTGAATTATTGTAGTTGCGCTTGCATGGATGAGCTCGTGTCCGCTTTTGTGCACCCTGGGGTCAGGCACCATGGTGGACACGGGCTCGTCCGTTTACGGGCGGTCAGCGCTTGCCTGAGCGCGTCGCCACGTCGACCCATACCGCCAGGGTAAGGATGCCGCCCTTGACGATCATCTGCCAGTACGTGTCCACGTCCAGCATCGACATGCCGTTGTCCAGGCTGGCCATTACGAGCGCGCCGATCAGCGCGCCGTAGACCGTGCCGACACCGCCGCGCATCGACGTGCCGCCGATGAAGCAGGCGGCGATCGCATCGAGTTCGGCCGAGGTGCCGGCCGATGGCGCACCGGCCGCGAGGCGCGCCGTGTTGATCAGGCCGGCCAAGGCGCACATCAGGCCCATGATGCCGAAAATCCACAGCTTGACGGCTTTCACGTTGATGCCGGAAAGGCGCGTGGCCTCCATGTTCGAGCCCACCGCGTAGATGCGGCGGCCGAACACGGTCTGCGTCGTCATGTAGGTGAAGATGCCCAGCAGCGCGAGCAGCAGCAGCACCGGCAGCGGAATGCCCTCATAGCTGTTCAGCGTGGTCACGAAGCCGAACAGCACCGCGGCGATGATGGCCAGGCGCAGGGCGTCGCGCCAGACCGGCGCCTGTTCCAGCCCGTGGCGGGCACGGCTCTGGCGCTGGCGCCAGGTCAGGAACACGGCGATGGCGAACAGCGCCACGCCCAGCACGATGCCCCACAGCGGCGGCAGGTAACCCTGGCCGATGGTGACGAATTGCTCCGAGACCGGGGCGATGGTCACGCCATCGGTCACGCCGAGCAGGATGCCGCGGTAGGCCAGCATGCCGCCCAGGCCGACGATGAACGACGGGATGTGCAGGTAGGCCGTCAGGTAACCGTTGAACAGGCCGATGAACAGCCCGACGGCCAGCACGGCAAGCATGTTCACGGGCAGGCTCATGCCATGTGTCACGTCCAGCACGGCGGCCACGCCGCCCAGCAGGCCGAGCAGGGAGCCGACCGACAGGTCGATCTCGCCGGCGATGATCACCAGCGACATGCCGCAGGCCAGGATGCCGGTGACGGCCATCTGGCGCATCAGGTTCGACATGTTGCGGGGCGTCAGGAAGCCGCCTTCGGTCATCGACGTGAAGAAGCCCCAGATCAGCATGATCGCGACCAGCAGGGCGAGCATCTTGTACTGCGTGAACAGCTTTTTCAGCAGGTTGCCGCTTTGATGATTTTTCATTGTTCTCACTTAATGGAGCGGTTGCGCCAGGGCGGCGGCCAGCAGGGTTTCCTGCGTCAGGTCGTGGTTGACGAAGTCGCCGCGCAGTTCGCCCTCGCCGATGACGAGCACGCGATCGGACACCCCCAGCACTTCCTGCAGTTCGGACGACACCATGACGATCGAAATGCCCTCGCCGGCCAGGTTCAGCATCAGCTGGTAGATCTCGAACTTGGCGCCCACGTCCACGCCGCGCGTGGGTTCGTCGAGGATCAGGATCTTCGGCTGGGTGAGCAGCAGTTTCGACAGCACCGCCTTTTGCTGGTTGCCGCCGGACAGGCCGGTGATCGGCAGGAACGGGCTGGCGGTCTTCAGCTTCAGTTTGCCGATCTCGCCGCGGACCGCCTTCAGCTCCTCGTCCTGGTCGATGCGGCCGCCATGCGAGAACTGCGACAGCACCGCCAACGTCATGTTCTGGCCCACCGATAAATCCGGCACGATGCCGTGGTGCTTGCGGTCTTCCGGCACCATCGCCAGGCCGGCGCGGATCGATTTCAACGGCGAGCCGGTATCCCAGCGCTGGCCCTGGTACCACACCTCGGCCTCGTACGGCCCTTCATACGAACCGAAGATGGCCGAGACCAGTTCCGTGCGGCCGGCGCCGACCAGGCCGGCGATGCCGAGGATCTCGCCCTTGCGCAGGCTGAACGACACGTCGTCCACGCGCTTGCGCTGCGGGTTGTCCGGATCCCAGCATGTCACGTGCTTGGCCTCGAAGATCACCTCGCCCGGCGTGTG
>DASVVD010000665.1:0-5060 GCA_036386715.1 Pseudoduganella sp. | reverse complement strand
AACTCGGTAAGTGCCTGCCCGCTTGAGTGCCGCAGGCCGTGCGGGACGAAGCGAGCACGCATCATTGCTCTCCCTTGTCGGCATTTACCGCGAAACCTCCGCGGGCGTACGGTGCGAAGACGTCGTTGCCGACCGTGGTATCCAGGCCGGCGTCGACCGCCTTCAGTTCGAAGCCCTTCGGCGTACTGCTTTCCAGAAGCAGGCCGCCGAAGCCGTCGTTGTCCACGGCACGCAGCGGCAGGAATGAACCGCCGATGGCATAGCACAGCGTCGTCTGCTTGCCTGCGATGGTCTGTGTCCAGTTGTTGCAGCGCACTCCCTGGACGGTTCGCTGCTCCCCTCGCACGGGGGCCAGGCCGGCGACCTGCTTCATCGACGCGGCCAATGCCGGGTTCCCTGCCATCCCCTTCATCCAGTCCGCAGGCGGCTTCGCGGCGCCGCGCGCAGTGGGCGGCGCATCGGCGTGGCCGCCGGCATCGCACTGCCCGGACGCGGTTTTCCTGACCAGGTCGATCTGGCATACGCCCTTGGCCGACGCCAGCAGCGCCCTGTGATATGGCTTCGACAACAGGCTGCAGTCGCTGTTGTTGACGATATGCGTGGTACCGCTGGTATAGGTGATCATGCGGTTGGCCGTGGTGTAGCGGTCTTCGCGGGCGATCAGCACCCAGTCGGGCCACGCCGACGGTGGGTGCAGCGTGGTGCCGCTGTCCGCGAGCGACTTCATGCATGACTGGACACCCTGCTTCAGCTCGGCCAGTGCCTTGGCATTGCCTTCCTCGCCGCCGAAGTAGCCTTGCAGCCGGGCGCGATGCACTTTCACGGCGGCCCCGCCGTTGTAGGTGGCATGGGGCGCTGCCGCTTTCAGGACTGCGGTCTCGTATTCGGTGGTGGCGTGTGCCTGGCCCCAGTGCAGGGCCAGTGGAATGCCGATTGCAACGGCCGCGGTCGCGAATCGCGTTATTGTCATGGTTCGTATCATGGATTTTGCAAGGCGAGCGCCGCGGCCTTGACGGCGGTGGAATTGCCGATCAGGTGCGCTTGCCAATACGGGTTGAACAGGCTGGCCAGCTCGGTGCGGCCATCGGTACGAGCGATCGGGCGCTCGAAAAATACTTCGGAACTCGAGACGGCGGCCATCACGTCCTTGGCCTCGGCACCATCGAAGATCGCCATCTGGCCGGTCGGCTTGACCAGCGACGTGCCCGACGAGGTGCGCAGGTCGGCACTGCCACGGGTGAGACGTATGGCGAACTTCAGGCGCACTTCCCGTTTGTCTGGATCGGCATGATTCGGCTTGTAGCCGAGCGCTGCGGTCGATAGCTCATAGAAACTGGGTACACCGCTGTAGTACCAGTCGCCACCATTTTTCTTCGCGGATTGGTGGCCGCTGCCGAGCGGATAAGACTTGATCGTCTTGCACTTCAGCTTTGGTATCCAGCCTGAAAAATCCCATTTTTTCTGCTCCACTTTCAGACCCGCACTGTCATCGGCGATCCAGCTGTCAAAATTTTTCAACTCTGTTTTCGAGTCGTGGCGTGCGGTGCCGATAGGGGTCAACGGATTGCATCCCAAAGGATTGAGTGTTTTTTCCACCCACCCCCGCTTCTCGACAAAATCATCGCCATAGGCAGCAGCAACTTCAACTTCCTTGAACCGCGTGCGATCGTTACCGGAGTAGCGCTTGATGATGGGGCCGCCATCGAACAGTGTGTAGTTATCCTGCAGCGGTAGCGGATCCACCTTGACCGGACCAAGCCCGGCATAGTTCGCATCGGCCACCTGCTCCATCAGATTCTTGCGCGCTGGAAGGAAGGCCAGGAAGGCCGCACCTTGCGCCGCCTGCAGTGCAAGCTTTGCAGCCTCGGTTCCGATCATGACCACCTCTGCGATGGGGTCGACCACTTCCCTGACTGGCGTGATGACGACGTCGCCATAGGCGAGCACGGTGCATACCGCCAGGTACTTGGGAAGCCCCAGCCAGGTAGGTACCGAATAGATGAAAGGGGGATAGCAGTTCAGTGGAGGGACACTCTGGCTGTGTTTTTCCACGTATTCCAGCCACGACGACACGCTGACCATCTGCGCGACAGTCACCTCGTTGGCGATCAGCGCCCGGTTGGTGTATGCATCGAAATTCAACGCCCGCGCATGCATCACCGCGGCGCTGTACGCCACCGCATCGGCCGTATTGACCAGTTTGGTCTTTTCCGCGCTGAGCTGCCCGGTGTTGAACATGAAAAACATCCCTGCCAGCCCGGCAACCAGTACGAACAAGCCGAATATCAGCGCCTGGCCACGTTGCCGGGCCAGTTGCGGATACTTGAGGATGCTTGAACGGATAGCGGGCATGGCAGTGAGGTTCGCTGATTACTGCTTGCCGGTGGTGGACTGGTCGCCGAACGTCGACAGCGAGTTCTTGTCTGTATCTTTCGCGGCGGTCGCTGCCTTGCCTGCGGCAGTGCCCGCCTGGGTAATTGCCGCGGTACCGTTGGTACCAGAAACTTCCTGGGCGATACCGGCCATCTGGTTGCGGACCGTGGCACCGAACAGCTGCGTGACGGCGATCGCTGCCACAGCGATGAGTGCAACGATGATGATGTACTCGGTCATACCTTGGCCTTTTTGCTTACGAAATGCCAATTTTTCTGCAGTAAGTTTGTGCGAAATCATGTTGTTTCCCCAAAATTGTCGAAAGAGATGGAACTTTAATCTATGAACCGCCCTTGAAATCTCGCACAATGTCACAGTTTTAAAATTTAAAAAAATACATCTATTTTGTACTTTTGGTATCCACAAATGGCTAGCAATGTGCTACCCTCCAGATCGAAAAATTTCCTGTTGGATATTTTTTCCCATTAAAAACAATTACTTAAGGAAATTTTGCGTTTTATTTCATAAATATAATTTCTTGAGTCACGATTTCCCCCGAGTGACATGTCTGGACAAGTGCAGTCACTTGCATCAAAGGAGTGTTAATTCGGGGACACAATCATCTGGCCTATGTCTGTATCTTCCGTTTCGAGACCCTGTGCCTGATGAGAGCGATAGCGCTGTCAAGCAGCACGCTTCGTGAGGCGGTCCGACGTGCGGCGCCAACTCGGCACCGGTCAGCCAGCAGCTCGGTGCTACCAGTGTCAACATCGGCGTCGGGCAATTCCATCAATGTCATGACCGGCAACAAGTACCAGCCGGAAGAGGACATGGCCGCCCTGCCCGGTGTTCTGGGACTAGAAATCGTCCGCCACTACAACAGCCGTTACAGCGGCAGTGACGCGATGCCAGGATTGCTCGGGCGGGGGTGGAAACTGTCCTACGAGACCGAGCTGGCGATCGGCAACCAGACGCTGCAGGTGTTCCAGGCCAATGGCAGCAGCCTGATTTTCAACCGCGACCTGCTCAATCCGGCGCGCGCTGCTGGTGCCAGTCCGGCCAACGGCAGCATTGCCATCCGGCGCAACCGCCAGGGCGGCGGCGAGTATGTATGGCGCTGGACCGATGGGCGCGAGCTGAGCTTCGACAAGCGCGGCAAGCTGATGCAGATCAGGGTCGCCACCGGCGAAGTGTTCAGCCTGCTGCATGACGCCAGGGGCCTGTTGGTCAAGGTGACCGATCCGCAGGGACGCAGTTTGCGGCTGGTGTATCCGGAGCGCCACGAAGCCGGCGGTGTCCGTTTTCGCGGCGTGCGCGCCATCGAGAGCCCGGTCGGCCGTTTCGACTACGAGCATGACAATACGGCCGGCGCTGCGCAGCGTGCGCGCATTGCCAATCTGGTGCGCGTGCGTTACCCGGGTGGCGACGAGGGCCGCCAGTACCACTACGAGGACGCAGCGCAACCATCCTACCTGACCGGCATCAGCATCGCGGGCGCAGCTGCCCCTGGCCGCCCCGCCATCCGGCATTACGCCCCACCTACGCCTACAAGGCGGACGGCAAGGCAGTGTTGTCGACGCACGCCAACGATATCGACAAGGTAACGGTGCGCTATGACCGGCCCGACCTGACCACGGTGACCAACAGCCAGGGCGGCTAGACAGTCTACCGCTATGCCACCATGGCCGACGATTATCGCCTGGTGGAAGTGCGCGGCGCCGGCTGCGCACTGTGCGGGCCACCCAATCAGTGCTACGGCTACGACCGGCAGGGGCGACTGCCGGAAACGGTGCTGCTCGATGCGCAAGGCATGCCACTGCAGCTCCAGAAGTCCGAGCTGGATCACTACCGTCCCGTGCTGGTCAGCCGGATCGAGTACATCAACGGCAAGCCCCAACCGGCCTAGTGGCAGGTCCGTTACGAATATGCGGCGGGCAGCAATGTCGGGCCTACGCTGGTCGCGCGCCCGAGCGTGGTCGCCGGCCGGGAAGCCGTCACGCGCATTGCCTACAACGACCGGGGACAGCCGGCCAGCGCGCCATCCGGGACGTGGCCGGCCGTCTACTGCGGCTCGAGCGTTTCGCGCCCGGCGTGCGCACCGCGGAACGGGTGCTCACCTATCACTATGCCGGTGCGTGGGTGAGCGAGGAAACCATCGCCGACGCCGACGGCACGCGCACCACCGTAACCGAGCGCGACGCGGGAGGAAAAATACTGCGCGAAACCTTGGGCATCGCCGCCGCCGGCCCGCTGGCGCAAACCGTGCAGATCAGCCAGTCCTGGCGCCACGATGCGCACGGCCGGGGTGGTGGGCAGGACGCTAACCGACAACACCGGCCGCACGCTGGAACTCAATTTTCGACGGGCGGCGATCGCGGCATGATTAACACGCTGTATATGGGCGGTCCATCGGGCTGGGTGCGCATTGGCGCCGTGATGCCTCAAGACAAGCCGGATGAGTTTGGATCCGGGAACGCCTTTGCGGAGCAGTGGCGGTTTTCCTATGGCGAAGAGCCATCGGTAATATACGATGCCGCTGGCAAAGCCAACTACGTTATTGCGGCGCTCTACAACCGGCATGTCCGGCGCAGCTCCCAGCCCGGCTACGGTTTTTTTGATTGGGATGCCAGCAAGAAAACGCTAAAGCGGCCACGCCGCCATGCGGATGACAGCTCGCCCAGCCTGTC
>DASVVD010000664.1:0-6238 GCA_036386715.1 Pseudoduganella sp. | reverse complement strand
TAGTGACTCTGAGCCCTTCAGTAAGACATTTCATGCTGTCATTTAGTGAAGAATATGTTGCGGCAAAGCCATGATTGTTGATGTTGCTGAGAGAAAATTTTGCTATCCTTGTGTACCCTCAGCCCAAACAATTTGGCACACACACTTTTAAATCTTTCGTCGTCATTCCTAGCATGCCGCCACCATTGAACTCCGAAAAACTGTACGACTTCCTGGCCGATCCTAAGCTGGTTACTTTGATTGAGCGAGTCAAAATTTCCGACGACTTTCTCGACGTGATTAACCTGACCGAGAATCAGCATTCCGCTATGCTGGCTTGGTGTCTGAGTCCCAATGAAGGGCATGCTCAAGGCGACGCCGTCGTAAAGGACTTCCTGATGGCGGCTTATCAGTCCGGTCGGGCGACCAATAAGTATGCCAATAAGAACTTCTTTGATGCATGGACGCCAGCGCGCATCCGCACGGCAAGCTTCGGCTCCGCATTCGTTACACGCGAATTCGGTCTACAAGTCGACGAAGATAATTCTCGTCGGCGCCTCGATCTGTTTATTGTCGACCGCGAGAACCGCATCGTGATCACAATTGAGAACAAGGCCGGCGCGCGTCTGGGCGAAGGTCAGTTGAGTGAATACTATGAGCGCGTAGCGGAGAAGATTGCGCGTAGGCCCGTATTTCGCGACTATCAGTTTCTACACGTCGTCGTTGATCGCGAACTGGCAAACTATACCGACGAGAAGCTGCAAGGGTTAGGCAATAAATGGGCGTTACTCGACTACACTTGGCTGCAGCCTGCGGCCGAGCGCGCGCGCCTGCACATGGAACGCAACAATGAAGCGGCCCAGATGCTGATGGCGTACTGTCAAAAACAGACCGGGTGGGAGAGCCCAAATGAGCGCAAGGTCTCGGAACTGGCCGGAGACCTTTTCACGCAGCATGAGGAAGTGGTCGAGCAGATCTTGGCAGCACGAAAGGTTAAGCTGACCGACTGGATGCCGAGCAGCTTTGGCGGCGATAGTGGCGAACTTTTGGTTTTCGTTCAACAGAACGCGAAACTGTGCGAGCAACTGGTACAGGCACGCGGTATCGGCGCAGTGCGCGTCGGCCTGCGCAGTGGTCTACAAGAGTTACAAGAAACACGTGTTTGGTTCGGTAGGACTTGGCTGAATTTCGCTACTCCCGAAATGTGCTCGCTGGCCGACGACCCAGAGTGCTCTATACCACTGCACATCAATATCTTCCGTGACCATTCGGCGAGCGAGGAGACATCGCGGTTCACGCTGCGGGTTTGCTGGTACGAAGACGAATTCGATCACAGCCAAGGCAATTGGAGCCAACAGCTACGCAATCATATCGGTCAGCACTGCGAACCGTTGAAGCGATGGGCTCGTGCACCAATTATGCGTCTTGTGGTCGACACGAACCTCAGTGCGAAAGCTGTTACCAAGCAAGCGATTGATCTTGCGCGTGAACTCGAAGGCATTATCGGTTTGGCCCGGCGAACTGGCCTGATTCCATAATATTGCGCTGGTTGGCCGCCAGAGCTTGCACGACCGTTCCCAACAGAGGCCCGAAAAAAAACGCACGAGCTCGGACGCTTACGGATGCGCTGTCACTTCCCGATACAAAACCGGCTGAAAATCACTCCCAGCAAATCGTCCGACGAGAACGCGCCGGTGATCGTGGCCAGTTGCGTCTGCGCCAGCCGCAATTCCTCGGCGAACAGGTCGAGCATCTGGTCGGATTGCGCGGCGTGCTCGCCGGCGCGGTCCAGGTGGCGCGCGGCCGACTTCAGGGCGATCAGGTGACGCTCGCGGGCCAGGTACAGCGATTCGCCGGTCTGCTGCCAGCCGGCGATACGCAGCAGTTCCTTGCGCAGCAGGTCGATGCCACTGTGCTCGTGGGCCGACAGGTAGATATGGGTGGCATCGTCGCTGGCATCGATCGATGGCTTGTGGCCGGACAGGTCGATCTTGTTCCAGATGCGCAGCATCGGCACGCCCGCCGGGAAGCCGGCCAGGATCGATTCATCGGCGCGGGTGGGGCCATGATTCGCATCGAGCATGTGCAGGATCACGTCCGCCTTGCTCACTTCGCCCCAGGTGCGCTCGATGCCGATGCGCTCGACGAGATCGACCGCTTCATCCTGGCTGCGGATGCCGGCCGTGTCGATGATGTTCAGCGGGATCCCTTCGATCTGGATGGTTTCGCTCACCTTGTCGCGCGTGGTGCCGGCAATCGGCGTGACGATGGCGACATCGGCTCCCGCCAGCGCATTGAGCAGCGAAGACTTGCCGACATTGGGCTGGCCCACCAGCACCACGTTCAGGCCCTCGCGCAGCAGCGCACCCTGGGAAGCCTGGCGGAATACCGTGTCCAGCGCCTCGACGATGCCCCGCAACTGGCCGCGCGCATCGGATTTTTCCAGGAAATCGATCTCCTCTTCCGGGAAATCCAGCGTGGCTTCGACCAGCATGCGCAGGTGCGTCACGCGCTCCACCAGCGCGTGGATCGCCTGGGAAAACGCGCCGGACAGCGATTGCGATGCCGATTTCGCGGCAGCTTCGGTGGAAGCGTCGATCAGGTCGGCTACCGCTTCGGCCTGCGCCAGGTCGAGCTTGTCGTTCATGTAGGCGCGACGGGTGAACTCGCCCGGTTCGGCCAGGCGCACGCCGGAGTCGTGGCCGGCTTCGAGCACCCGCTGCAGCAGCATCTGCAGCACGATCGGGCCACCGTGGCCCTGCAGTTCCAGCACATCTTCGCCGGTGTACGAATGCGGGCCCTTGAACCAGATCGCAATGCCCTGGTCGATCAGGGTGCCGTCCGCCTGCGTGAACGGCAGATAGGTGGCGTGGCGTGGCTTCAGGCTGGCGTCGGCGAACAGCGCCTGCGCCAGGCCGGCCAGGTTCTTGCCGGAGGCGCGCACGACGCCGATGCCGCCGCGGCCGGGAGCGGTGGCGATGGCGGCGATGGGGAAGGTATCGAGATTCATGGGGGAATTTTAATGGAACGAAAAAAAACCCGTGTTGCGCACGGGTTTCGTTTTGGTACTGCCGAGTTCGTGTCAAGGGGCCTGGCCCCATGACACGAACTCGGCCGTTGGCGCCTACTTCGTGGCGGGAGCCGGCATCATCTTCTTCGTGATCACCCACTGCTGGGCGATCGAGAACAGGTTGTTGACCACCCAGTACAGCACCAGGCCGGACGGGAAGAACAGGAACATCACCGAGAACGCCAGTGGCATGAACAGCATCATCTTGGCCTGCATCGGGTCGGCCGGCTGCGGGTTCAGCTTCATCGTCACGTACATCGAGATCGCATACAGCACCGGCAGGATGAAGAACGGATCCGGCTTGGTCAGGTCTGTGATCCAGCCCAGCCATGGCGCGCCGCGCATTTCCACGGAAGAGTTCAGCACCCAGTACAGCGCGATGAACACCGGCATCTGCACCACGATCGGCAGGCAGCCACCGAGCGGGTTGATCTTCTCGGTCTTGTACAGCTCCATCATGGCCTGGTTCATCTTCTGCGGATCGCTCTTGTAGCGCTCGCGGATCGACGTCATCTTCGGCGTGACCACTTTCATCTTCGCCATGCTGCGATAACTCGCGGCGGACAGCGGGAAGAAGATCAGCTTGATCAGGATCGTGAAGGCAATGATGGTCCAGCCCCAGTTGCCCAGCGCGCCGTGGATCTTTTCCATCACCCAGTACATCGGCTTGGCCACGATCGTCAGCATGCCGTAGTCCTTCACCAGCTCCAGGCCCGGCGTCACGCGTTCCAGCGCCGTTTCTTCCTGCGGCCCGGAGAACAGCTTGGCGTTGTTGGACACCGTGGCGCCTGGCGCCAGCGTACCCAGCGGCTGCACCACGCCTATCGAGTAGGTGTTGGGGCCAACCTTGCGCGTGAAGATGTCGTGCATCAGCTTGGGCTGTGGCACCAGCGCGGACACAAAGAAGTGCTGCGAGATCGCCACCCAGCCGTTGTCGGCCTTGGTTGCGTGATCCGGCTGGAAGTTGGCGTTTTCGCGGCGCGAAGCGTCTTCCTTCTCCACCTTCTCGAACGACAGTTTCTTGTAGTGGTCCGCTTCGGTATACAGCGTGGGGCCGGTAAAGCCCGGGTTGAACCACGAGGAACCTTCCGGCTTGTTGCCGTCGTGGACCAGTTGCAGGTACAGCTCAGGGTTCACCGGCGCGGTGCCGGTGTTGGTCACGTCGTGGCGCACGTCGATCGCATAGTCGCCACGCTTGAACGTGAACGTCTTGGTCAGGCGCACGCCGCCCTGCTCCGCATCCATCACCAGTTGCACCTGGTTGCCGTTGTCGAGCGCGCGCGGGCCCGGACGAACGGTAAAGCCGGTGTTGTGGTTCGGCAGGTTCGCAGCCCCCACGAGGCCGGTCTGCGCCAGGTAGACGCGGTTGTCACCCTGCTGGAACAGCTGCTGGTTCCTGGTCGGATCGATGCCGTCCTTGAACTTGAGCAGTTCGAGGCGCTTGATCTGGCCGCCCAGCGTGTCGATGTCCACCTTGAACACATCGGTCGTGATGGTCACGATCTGGCTCTGGAACGGTGCCGCGGTACCGGGCACGGCGGCAGCGCCGGCCGTGGTGCCGACTGGGGCAGGCGTGCCGGCCGGCGTGGTCTTGGCGGCATTGGCCTGCGCGGTTTTCGGCGGCGCCGAGAACATGGACGGCCGGCCGGTGGAGATCATCCACTCGTTCCACAGTGCGACCAGTGAAACAGCGAAGACGATCCACAGGATTGTGCGTTTATTGAGATCCATTGGGTCAAATCAGGAGTGGTTGCAACCGCAAGCGGTTGGGGAATGCTTCGGCGGTACGGGATCGAACCCGCCCGCGTTCCACGGGTGGCAGCGGCAGACGCGGCGCACGGCCAGCCAGCCGCCCTTCGCCGCGCCATGCTCGCGCAGCGCTTCGAGCGCATAGTTCGAGCAGCTCGGGAAGAAGCGGCAGCTGGGCGGCATCAGGGGGCTGATGGCGATCTGGTAGCCGCGCAGCAGGCGTGTCAAAAGCGCGATGGCGAGTGATTTCATCGCCGCGCCTTTGCCTGCGCATCGAACAGGCGTGCCAGTTCGATGCGCAGCATGGCCTTCAGCTTCGCATTGGTCGCCGGACCGGCCTTGGTGTTGACCGCCTTGGACAGGCGCACGACACAGTCGATGGCCGGCAGGCCGGTAGTGCGAAACAGTTCGCGCGTCACGCGCTTGATGGTATTGCGCGTTACCGCGCGGGGTGCCAGGCGTTTGGCAACGACAACGCCCAGCCGCGCATTTGGCAGCTGATTGGGGCGGGTATAGAGCACGAAATGCGCGCTTTTCTGGGCTGGGCGCAAACGAAAAACGGATGAAAATTCATCCGTTTTAACGATGCGCCGAGCGCGCGCGAAGTCGTGGGAACCTTCGCCTGTCGAGCCGTTGGAACTGCTGTCCACGCTCAGCGAACAAGCGTTGGCTTATACAGCCAGACGCTTGCGGCCCTTGGCGCGGCGTGCGTTCAGGACCTGGCGGCCACCACGGGTAGCCATACGTGCACGGAAGCCGTGGGTACGCTTGCGGCGCACGACGGAAGGTTGGTAAGTACGTTTCATGTTGGTCTCGCTAAAGAAGCAAAAAAATGCAAAATCGGGCTGCCGCACCGCTGACGAGTCAGGCCGGGCGCCAGGTTATCCCTTCAGTTATTGGTGCCAATGACATTTCGCGCACCCATGCCCACACGTCCGGCACAAGCTGGCCAATCTCATCGCCCGCAAGGATCCGCGCTGATCGTAAACTGAAAAAACACGGAGTACGGGCGGGGAACCCTGAATTATCGGCATTCAGGCATGCCTTGTCAACAGCGGAACCGGCCTGCAACAGGCCTTTACACGCCATTTTTCCAGAAAATCTGGCACAACCCTGTGGATAACTTGTGGGGTTCGGGAGTAGAATAGCGTGTTACGTGTGGCGCATATGGGCCCGCCCCTGAACAACCTGGCAGCCGGCCCATGCTGCCCTCCCACAGCTTTTGCAGATAGACGATTCATGGAAAATTTCTGGCAGACCTGTTCCGCACAACTGGAACTGGAGCTGACGCCGCAACAATTCAGCGCGTGGATCAAACCACTGGTGCCACTCGATTATGAGAATGGCAAGCTGCGCATTGCGGCGCCCAACCGCTTCAAGCTCGACTGGGTGAAATCCCAGTTCGCCAGCCGCATCACCGCTCTTGCATCGCAATACTGG
>DASVVD010000663.1:0-1872 GCA_036386715.1 Pseudoduganella sp. | reverse complement strand
GGTCGCCGACCTGCGCGAATTCCACGGCGCCCTGGCCGCCCACCGCTACCCCGGCCTGGCAACCACCCTGAAGGTCTTCGCCGACGAAGACCACGCCAGCGTGTTCCCGCTCGTGCTCACCCACGGCCTGCGCGCGTGGCTGAAGGAGAAGAAATAGTTTCCCAAAAACGGGCAAAAACGGGGACTGTCCCCGTTTTTGGGAAACATTGCCGGACGACGAGAAAATCCCGTCAACAGGATGTATTTGCCTTGTGAGATTAAGACATAGCACAGCTTTACAGCTAAGGCACGGCAGCGAATGTTCAGGTCGCTGGTTGTAAAACAACGTAAAAAAGCCCCGCCGGCTTGCGCGGGCGGGGCTTTGGTGGAGCGGAGTGCTTACAGCACGTCGCTCGCATGGTCGGCGAGGCGCGAGCGTTCGCCGCGCGCCAGCGTGACGTGGCCGCTGTGGGCCCAGCCCTTGAAGCGGTCGACCACGTAGGTCAGGCCGCTCGAGCCTTCCGTCAGGTACGGCGTGTCGATCTGGGCGATATTGCCGAGGCAGAGGATCTTGGTGCCCGGGCCGGCGCGCGTCACCAGCGTCTTGATCTGCTTCGGCGTCAGGTTCTGCGCCTCGTCGATGATCAGGAACTTGTTGACGAAGGTGCGGCCGCGCATGAAGTTCAGCGACTTGATCTTGATGCGCGAGCGGATCAGGTCCTGCGTTGCCGCACGGCCCCACTCGCCGGCGTCGTTGTCGGACTTGTTCAGCACTTCGAGGTTGTCGTCGAACGCGCCCATCCACGGGCTCATCTTCTCTTCCTCGGTGCCCGGCAGGAAGCCGATATCCTCGCCCACCGGCACCGTGACGCGGGTGACGATGATCTCGTTGTACAGCTTGGTCTCCAGCACCTGGGCCAGGCCCGAAGCCAGTGCCAGCAGGGTTTTACCCGTGCCGGCCTGGCCCAGCAGCGTGACAAAGTCGCATTCCGGATCCATCAGCAGGTTCAGTGCGAAGTTCTGCTCGCGGTTGCGCGCGGTAACGCCCCACACATTGTTCTTGTTGTGCGAGTAGTCGCGCAGCACGCGGATCACGGCGGTCTTGCCGTTCAGCTGCTTCACCTGGCCGTAGAACGATGCCTCGCCGTTTTTCGGCTCCAGGTATACGAACTGGTTCACCAGCAGCGAGGGGATGAAAGGCCCGGTGACACGGTAAAACGTGGCGCTGGTGCCGTTCTTGTTTTCCTGCCAGGACTCCATGTCCTTGCCGTGCTTGTCCCAAAAGTCTTCCGGCAGCTGGATGATGCCCGAGTACAGCAGGTCGGTATCTTCCAGCACGTGGTCGTTGAAATAGTCTTCCGCCGGCAAGCCGAGGGCGCGCGCCTTGATGCGCATGTTGATGTCTTTCGACACCAGCACGACCGGTCGGCCTTCCTGCTCCGCCTCAAGCGAACGCACCACGGCGAGGATCTGGTTGTCCGCCTTGCCGACCGGCAGGCCAACCGGCAGATCCGCGCTTTGCAGCCGGGTCTGGAAGAACAGGCGGCCCTTGGCATCCTTGTTGCCCAGCTTCGACAGCGGAATACCCTGTTCGATCGCGTCGTCGTCGGTGTTGGCCACCAGGCCGTCGAGCGTGCGCGATACCTGGCGTGCGTTGCGCGCCACCTCGCTCATGCCCTTCTTGTGGTTGTCCAGCTCTTCGAGCGTCATCATCGGCAGGTACACATCGTGTTCCTCGAAGCGGAACAGCGATGTCGGGTCGTGCATCAGCACGTTCGTGTCGAGCACGAAGAGCGTGGCCGGGCCGCTGCCGCGCGGCTTCTTGGTCGCGGTCTGCGAGGCTGCGGCGGGCCTGCGGCTCGTCGGCGGCGCGGGCGTTGGCGGCTGCTGCGC
>DASVVD010000662.1:0-1841 GCA_036386715.1 Pseudoduganella sp. | reverse complement strand
CACCCGGAAGATGTCCGTCATGTCCTTGAAGGCGCCGGCCTGCATGCCCATCGGGATATCGTCGACGATCACGGCCACGTCGGACTCGGTACCGATGCCGAGCGAGAACGTGCCGATACCGCGCATGTTGATGCTGTTGTTGCCGGGCTGCGAGCCGTACGAGATCGTCAGCGCCGGCGACAGCGACGGCAGGTCGTCGATGTCGCGCACGTTGGCGCGCTGCAGCGTGGCGTCGTTGATCACGGAAATCGCCGCCGGCACGTCCTGCAGGTTCTGCGCACGCTTGTTGGCGGTGACGACCACCTGTTCGAGTCTGTCGCCTGCCGCCTCCTGCGCATGGGCGGGCACGGCGCCCAGCACAGCCAGGGCGATCGCCGCGGCGATGGGCCGCAGCGTTGGCATACCGGTGGAACTGCTGCTCAGTTGCGTAATCATGTTTTCTCCTGATGAGAACTGCCTGTTTTTATTCACTGCCTGGTTGTCTAGCCGGCTGCCAACCGGTCCTCGAGCTGATTCGCGTGCCTTGATGATCTGTCTCCTCCTTCGCCTCCCCTACCAGTAACTGGTCCAGTTGCGCGTGACGCGGGCCAGCGCTTCCAGGTAAAAGAAATCGCCCCACAGGCTGGCCTCGTCGATGCCCTGGCCGTGCGGCTTGCTGTAGACGCCATGCAGCAGCAAGGCGTCGCTGTCGGGCCGGCGCGCGGCGCAGCGCCGCGCCAGGCTGTCCAGCAGGTGCAGCGCCGCGGCCCGGTAACGCGTGCGCGCCGCGCCATCGGGCAGCGCACCGGCCAGCTCCAGCAGGCCGCACGCGGCGATCGCCGATGCCGAGCTGTCCCACGGTTCGCCGCTGCCGTCGCCATAGGCCAGGTCCCAGTAGGCGATGCCGTGCCCGGGCAGCCGGGCCAGGAAGTAGTCGGCCTGGGCGGATGCGACGTCGAGCAGGCCCAGGTCCGGCGCATGGCGGTGGTTCAGCGCGAACCCGTAGATGCCCCAGGCCTGACCCCTTGCCCAGCACGAATCGTCCGAGGCGCCCTGCGCCGTGCTGCCGCCCAGCGGTTTGCCCGTCTGTGCATCGAAGTGGTACGTGTGGAAGCTGGAATGATCGGGCCGCACCAGGTACTTGCGCGACTGGCGCAGGTGCGACAGCGCCGCCTCGCGGTAGTGGGGCTCGCCGCTGTGCGTGCTGGCCCATTGCAGCAGCGGCAGGTTCATCAGGCAGTCGATGATGATCCGGCCGCGCTGGGCCGGATCGTCCAGGTCGCCCCACGCCTGGATGATGCCGGCGCCCGGCAGGTAACGCTGCATCAGGCAGTCGGCGGCGCGCAGGGCGACGCGCTGCGCTTCCACGTCGCCCGTGATGCGCCAGGCGGCGATCGCGGACGGCATGTACAGGAAACCCAGGTCGTGGTGGTCGACCTGGATGCGCTCGGCAAGGCGCCATGCGAAGCTGGGCAGCTGGCTGGCTGCGGCCTGGCGGAACGCCGCGGCGCCCGTCAGCTCGTAGGCCATCCACAGCATGCCGGTCCAGAAGCCGCTGGTCCAGCCGGCGTTGACGCCGGGCGGATGGCCTTCGTAGCGGCGCAGCGTGTAGTGGTTGCCGGTCGTGGTGTCGTCGGGGAAGCGGTCCGCGAAACGGCGCACGTTGGCGGACAGCTGGCCGAGCGCCAGCTCCAGCGCATCGTCCAGCACGCCGTTGGCAGTGGCCGCGGAAAAGGAAGTGGATAACGTCATGGGTTGTCTTCGATGAGTGATTCAGCGGCCGTGCCCGTTGTGTCGATGTCGCCGGGAACCGGGGCGTTAACGTTCACATTTCTGGCCGCAAGCTGGTATTCCGTGACGCG
>DASVVD010000661.1:0-12876 GCA_036386715.1 Pseudoduganella sp. | reverse complement strand
GCGAACGGGAACGAGGTCGCAAAACCCCACCCCTGCGTATGGGGATTCATCACGCTGATCCAGACCCACATCAGGCCGCCAATGACGGGACGTTGCAGGGCGAAGGGAAGGCCGGCGAAGACCAGAAAGGTAACGAGGATGTCGCGCATGGCTTCCTTCTTGACGAGGCTCAACGAAGTTAACAGGCCCGCCAGTACACTGGTCCAGCCCGGCAGTCCATCATACGTCTCAGGAGGAGCGCCCTTGTTGACCGTTCTCATGGCAACCTTCAACGGCGTCGCCACGCTGCCCAAGGTGCTCGAAGGCTATTGCAGACTGATCGCACCGCCCACCGGGTGGCGCGTTGTCATCGCGGACAATGGCAGCACGGATGGCACGCATGCGCTCATCGAGCGCTATGCGTGCCGGCTGCCGCTCCGCTACGTTTGCGAGCCGCGGCGCGGCAAGAATGCCGCACTCAATCGTGCCCTTGCGCTGGCACTGGAAGACTGCGACGACGATGGCCTGCTGGTATTTACCGACGACGACGCAACGCCGGAGCCGGACTGGCTGCAGCGTCTTGCCGCCGCTGCGCGGGCGCAACCGGACTTCGATATTTTCGCCGGTGCCATCGTGGCGGACTGGGGCGAACCTGCGCCAGCCTGGATCGCACGCCTCGTGCCGCTCGGCCTGACATTCGGGGTCACACCACCGGAGACCCCGGAAGGGCCGGTCTTTCCCGGCCTTGTGTGGGGCGCCAACATGGCCATTCGCCGCCGGCTGTTCGAAAACGGCCTGCGCTTCGATGAATCGATCGGTCCCGCGGCCGGCGCCTATGCGATGGGCAGCGAGACGCAGTTGACGCGCCGCCTTGGCGATGCTGGTCACCGTGCCTGGTTCTGCCGCGATGCACGGGTGGCCCATTACATTCGCCCGAACCAGATGACACCGGCGTGGGTGCTCGAACGGGCCAGGCGCTTTGGCCGCGGCAAGTTTCGCCAGGAGTGTCCGGGACGGTTCCCGGAGTGGTTCGGCGTGCCGCGCTGGATGTTCAGCCGCTATGCGGCAGAAGTGCTCGGCCTGGTGACGGCATGGGTGCGGCGCGATGCCGACAGCGCATTCCTGCGCCGGTGGGAACTGGCTTACCTGCGCGGCTATGCGCACGAGGCGTGGCATGGCGCGGCGCCGGCGAGCCGTGGCAGGGTCCTGATTACCAGTTATTCCGGTGAACTTGGCGGCATGGAACTGCGCATGGCGCAGGAGGCGCAGTTCCTGCGTGCCGGCGGATTCGACGGCATCTTGGGGATCCGTCCGTTTCCACGCAGCGCCATCTGGGCTGCAGACCTGCGCGACCGGCGTCTGCCGGTCATGCGTTTCGCGCCGCCGCCGGTGCTCGAGCAATGGCGCTGGCGGCGCCTGAACAAGATCCGCGCGCTGATCGGGAGCGTGCGCGCATTGCGCCGGTTCCAGGCCGACCTGGTGCACGTGGCGTTCTGCTGGAATACCTATGGCGCCACCGCGCTCTGGCTCGCTGGCCGCTGCGGGCTGCCGGCCGTCATCAGCGTCCACAACACGTTTCCGCCCTGCGAGTTCGGGCGCTGGCATCACCCGCTGCTGCGCGAAGCATTCGCGGCCGTTCGGGGCATCTACGGTGCCACCGAATCGGCGCTGCAGCACTTCCTGGTCCTGTATCAACCCTATCTGCGGCAGGACATCCGCCTTGCCGTGATTCCCAACTGTGTCGACACCGCGCGTTTCCAGCCATCGCCGGCATTGCGCGCGGCGACCCGGATGCAATGGGGACTGCCGGAGGATGCATTGGTGATCGGCGCCGTGGCGCGTTTGTCGCCGCAGAAACGTCCCGAGGCATTGGTAACCCTGCTGCACGCCCTGCGCGCGGATTTCCCGACGCTGTACCTGGTGCTGGCCGGTACCGGTCCGCTGGAAAGCAGCACGCGCGAACTTGCCCTGTCACTCGGCGTGGAGCGGTTCGTGATTTTCACGGGCTACCAGGACCGCATCGAGGAGATCATGCCGGCGCTGGACATCCACCTGCTGCTCAGTCGGCGCGAGGGCTTCGGTATCGCCACCATCGAAGCCCTGGCATGTGGTATCCCGGCTGTTGCCAGCGCCGTGCCGGGCAATACCGATGTCCTGTCCGGCTGCGCAGGCGGCATGCTCGTGCCGCTCGATGACGATCGCGTCGTGGTGCAAGCAGTGGCCGGCCTGCTTGCCGATCCGCACCGGCGTGCACGGATGGGCGAACAGGGCAGGGCGGAAGCAATCCGCCGCTTCAGCACGGTCCGGGTCCAGGCAATGGTGCAGGAATTCTACGACGGGCTGCTCTAGCATGCGCTCTGCCCGACACTCGCTGCTCGTGTCCTTCGGCGAGCGCTATACGCTGCTGCTGATCGGTATCGCCGGCACCATGGTCATTGCCCGGATACTGCCGCCATCCGAGATCGGCATCTTTTCGATCGGCGCCGTGCTTGTCGGGCTGGCCCAGGTATTGCGCGACTTTGGCGTCGGCCAGTACGTGGTTGCTGCCAGGACCCTTTCGCAGGAGCAGTTGCGCGCCGCACTGGCCGTGGCTGTCGGTTCCGCGTGGACGCTTGCGGTGCTGGTCGTATCGCTGAGCGGCGCAATGGCGGAGTTCTACGATCAGCCGCGCCTGCGCGACATCATGCGCCTCTTGGCCGTCAATTTCCTGCTGGTTCCCTTTACGGCGCTGACGCTTTCCTACCTGCGCCGGCAGTTGCGCGTATCGGCGATCTACCTCATCAATACGACGCACAGCCTGGTGCAACTGGTCAGCACCGTGTGGCTGGCCGCGCTGGGCCATGGGTGCCTCAGCCTTGCCTGGGGCACGGTGACTGCGGCGGTCGCCGCGCTGCTGGTCAGCCTGCCGTTGCGCCCGGTCGAGCTGCCCTGGCTGCCGCGACTGCGCGGGGCCCGTGCAGTACTCGGGTTCGGCTTTTACGCAACCGGAGGCAACGTCGTCGACGAAGCCGGCGTTGCGGCGCCGGACCTGATCATCGGGAAGTTGCTGGACGCCGAAGCGGTGGCGACATTCGGCAAGGCACAGGCCTTGCTGAACCTGTTCAGCCAGGCCGTGACCAGCGCGATCTCGCCCGTCATCCTGCCAATGTTCGCCGGCCAGGCCCGCGACGGGCGTGACCTGCGTGCCGGCTACCTGCTGACGGTCGGCTGCATGACCGCCGTGGCGTGGCCGTTTTTTACCCTGCTCGGTGCGTTGGCTCTGCCTGTCGTCAATATTGTGTATGGAAAGCAATGGGATGCCGCCGCGCCCTTGATGCGAATCATGTGTTGCTCGTCCGCACTGTATAGCATGTTCAGCATGGCCCGGTATCTGTTTATCGCTACCGGGCACGTGCGCGAGCAGGCCCGGCTCGATATGGTTGCCGTCATTGTCCGGGTGCTGGTGTTGGCGCCGGCGGCTTTGTTCGGGCTGCACTGGGTAGCGCTGGCCGTGGTCGGCGGCGTCCTGTTCCGTTGCTGGTTGACCTGGCGTTACCTGGCCCGGCTGGCCGCGATCGACGCCCCGGCGCTGCTTCGCGCAGTCAGCCGCAGCGCTGCGCTGGCGGCACTGACGGCATTGGCGCCGATCGGCGCCCTGGCGATGATGCCATCCGGTCCCGCACAACTGGTGGTCGCTGCCGTGTGTGCCTTGCCGCTCTGGCTCGCGGGTGTGGTGGTGTTCCGGCATCCGCTTGCGCAGGAGCTGGAACTTGCGTGGCGCAAGGTGTTGCGTCGTGATGCAGTCTGAGAGGAGTGGTGCCATGCGCGTAGGCATATTGTCGTACCCGATGCTGTTCCAGCGTGACGGCGGTCTGCAGGTGCAGGTGCGCGAAACCATCGCGGCCTTGAACCGGCTCGGTGCGGACGCAGCCCATCCGCTGCAGGCGCAGCTGGTCGATCCCAACCGTGAGCGACTCGACGCATTCGACCTGATTCATGTTTTTTCTGCCATCAACGGCAACTACCGCATAGTGGAGGCGGCCAGCGAGATGGGCGTGCCCGTGGTGCTGTCGCCGCTGCTTTCACCTGGCTGGGACCGCTCTTCCGGCTTTCGGGCGCGTGTGGCGGACAGGCTCACCGGCCGCTTGACGGCCTGGAATGTCCAGAGCAGTTATGCACAGACGAAGCGCGCCCTGCAATTGGCCGGGCTTGTCATCGCCCTGGGCGAAGCGGAACGCGAAGCAATCATGTCGGGATTTCTCGTGGAGTCCGGAAAGATTCGTGTCTTTCCCAATGGAATAAACCGGCACTTCTTCACAGCGCAGCCCGAATTGTTCCGTCATCGTACCGGCATCACGGGGCCGTTCGTGCTGATGGTCGGTTCGATCAACCCGTACAAGAACCAGCTCGGCCTTGTTCAGGCGCTTGCTGACATGCAGCTCCCGGTCGTGCTGATCGGCCGCGTGGCACGGCAGGACCAGGTCTATCTCGATACCGTGCTGCGCTCACCCTGGGTGCGCTGGCTTGGCGCACTGGATCACGACGATCCGCTGCTCGCCAGCGCTTACAGCGCTGCGTCGGTAGTGGCCCTGCCGAGCCACGGCGAAGTGTTTCCGCTGGCGGTTCTGGAATCGCTTGCGGCGGGGACGCCCGTCGTCATGACGGATGAAAATGCACTCGACCTGCCGGAAAGTGCGTTTGCGCTGCGCAAGGCGCGCTGGCACGATGCCGCCGCCCAGCGCACGGCAATCCGCGACTTCACCGAGCGGCCGCCGGAGCGCGAAGCGGTGCGCGCCCTCGTGGAACATTACACATGGCAGCGCGTTGCCGCCGAGATTGCCAACTGCTATGTCGAGATTGCCACGAACCTGCAGGTCCGTCGCCCGGAGCCTGGCGAAAAACCCGTTCCGGCACTGGGCGATGCGGGCGTCGTTCCTGTGCGGCCGGTCGAGGCCTGAACGCACCCCGTCCTGACATGTCGTTGTCGTGCTTACAGCGCTTCGCGACAGTTGACCGGTTTGGTTCCAATCCGATTGCCGGCGTGCTACGCGCCGCGCCTTGAACACCTCTCGCCATTCTCGCGCTACGGCGCCCGTGGCACGTTTCTCCAGACGATCAGGATCTGGTTTTGCCGGCAGCATTGCCCGGCGATGTATCGCAGTGGCGCACCGCCGCCATCCGGAGGAGGGCCATGCGAATGCCAAGCCGCCATGCCGAGCCGGCTATGCCAGGGATTTGTGACTTCGCCGACCGTGCCCGACAACGCTGTACAATCGGCCGCGTGACACGTCAGGGATATGTCGCGTGGAAGCCAGCAATGGTTCCCGGGTCGCGCGAGCCGGGCCCCGACCGCGAATGATAAGGGGGAACAAGAACCGGCGACTTAAGCGCGTGGACGATAGCGCAGGACGGCGGCGCCTTTTTCGCAGGGAAGCTGGCGCTGCTCGATTTCCGGATATTCGTCGGCCCAGCGGCGCAGGATTTGCTGCTCGTCCGGACGGCGCGCATCGTCGAGAAAGACTGCAGCCCCCGGGGAAAGGTAACCGAACAAGGCGGGCCCCGCGGGATAGCGGGCAAGCGCACGGGTCGCCTGGGGCGGTCCATCGATGACCACCATGTCGAACTCGGCGTCGCGCGGCAATCCGGCGCTTGCATACCAGGGCCAGGTGGCACCGCTGAACTGCTGGGCAGTCAATGGTGCATCGATGACTTCGGCCCAAGCCGACAAGCCGTGCCGTTCAAGCTGCCGACGTGTCTCGCGTGCATAGACGGGATCGTGCTCAAGGCTGTAGACCTTGCCGCCGCCGTTGATCTGCAAGCACCTCGCCAGCACCATCGTCGAGATACCGCTGCTGCACTCGACCACGACAGTGGGCTTTTCGGTCAATGCATGCCGCGTCAACTCGAGCAGGAAGTCAGGCGATGCGGCCCAGCCACGGGTACCCGGCAGGCTGCGGGAGAGACCGAGGTCGGTATACAGGCCCTGCAGTGCTTCCAGTTGACGAAACAGGCCCGCGCTCTCGCGTTGGGACTGGTCGCGAACGTCGTACAGCATCAGGTGGATGAGCCGCACTTTGTGGAGTGTGTACCCACACAGCAGCAGGGTGGCACTAACAAACAGCATGGACGTCAGCGGAAACATGTTTCACCCCTGGTCGTAATAGGCGTACGCATCGTTGCTGGTGAACGGCTGGGTTTTGTTGTAGATGAGGTTGACGTGGCGGCAAGCTTCGATCTGGCGCAGCGACTCGCGAACCGAACTGTGAGTGGTGCGTTCTGCTTCCACCACCATCACGACCTGGCCCATCTGTGAAGCCAGCACGCCTGCCTCGGACGTCAGCAGCAGTGGCGGCGAGTCGAAGATGACGATACGGTCGGGATAGCGGTTGGCGATATCCTCCAGCAGCCGTGACATGCTGCGGCTGGCCAGCAGTTCGGTCGCGTGTTTGTTGGACCGCCCGGCTGGAAGCACGCTGAGGGCGGGCACATTCGTTTTCAGGATCACTTCCGACAGATCCAGTTCTTCATCCAGCAGCACGTCCATCAGCCCGGGACGGGCATCGAGGCCCAGTACCTTGAGCAGCGCCGGGCGGGCAACGTCGGCATCCACCAGCAATACGGTGGTGTCGCGCTCCATTGCCATGCTCATGGCCAGGTTGATGGCGCAGAACGTCTTGCCTTCGCCAGGCAGCGCGCTCGTGACGATAATGAGGTTGCCATGATGAATCGGCGGACCGTCGATGCCGCGCGCGCTGCGCAGCAACGGGCGTTTGATGATACGAAAATCTTCCGCGACGCCGCTTCGTCCACCCTCGTGCGTGATCATGCCCAGTTGCTGGAGCCGCAGGAGGTCGATATCGGCGAAGCGGGCATCGGGCGTGACGAGAGACGGTTCGGTGCGCAGGCCGGTGGTGTTGGGGATCATCATCGTCTCCTGTCAGGACTGAAGTATCGAAAGTGCCATCACGCCGCCGTAGGAGACGAACAGGCAGGCAAGGCCCGCGCCGAAGCCGATCTGGCCCCTGCGCCGTTTCTTGCGCTCAGGGACTGTCCAGTTCATCGCGACAGCACCCAGTACGCGCAGCCCCGTGGCCTCGCGCAATTCGGCAGGGCTGAGGTAGGTTGGACGCACCTGGCTGATCAGCAGTGCCACCGCGCCACCGGCAAGCACGGCCACGCCGAACACAACGCTGTAGAGCATCATCCTGTTGGGGCCGGTGGGGCGCAGCGGCACCGTCGGCGGGTCGATAATCTTGAAGCTCAACATGTCGGTCGAGGTGCTCAGGTCGCCCGACAGTTTGGCGGCTTCGCGCCGCTCGATCAGCTTCTCGTAATTGTCCTTGTTGACCTGGTAGTCGCGGTTCAGCTGCGCCAGTTGCGATTCCACTTCCGGCACGGCCTTGCTCTGCTCGACCAGCGTCTCGTGCCGTTGCTGCATTTCGGCGGCCCGCGCGCGGATCGATGCAACCCGTGCATCGGCTTCGGCCAACGCAACCTTCAGTTGTTGCAGCATCGGGCTGTAGTTCTTGCCGGGATCGGAAGGCGCGACGCGCGTTTTTGCTTCCTCCACCTTGCGGTCTTCCAGCAGTCCGATCAGGCGCCGGGTGGAAATGATGTCCGGGTGGGCCTCGGTATACTGCAGCAGCAACGCGTCGAGCGATTTGTTCAGGGCCGAGATGCGGCCATCGATTTCCGGGTTGTCGATCGACGCGGCGGTCAGATCGGTACCGAGGATCGGCTCGTCGCCCTGGATCTGCGAATCGATCGCATTGCGTGCCTGTTCGGCTTCGACCAGTTCGAGCTTGGCGTTATTGAGCGTATCGGTCGACATCAGTATCTGCGACCCGTAGTCGACGCCTTGCCGCGGCAGCAGGGTGTTATTCTTCATCTTGAACTCTTTCACCAGGTTCTCTGCGGCCAGCAGCTTGTCTTCATAGGCGCGGATCTGGTCATCGATGAACTGCACGGCCTTGTCGGACTCGCCTTTCTTGCCTTTCAGGCCTCCCTCGACGAAGATCGTGAGCAAGGACTGCACCACATCGCGCACCAGGCGCGGGTCGCTGTTGCTGTAGCTGATCGTGTAGATGTCGTAGGTGCTGGTGCCGCCGATACGGATATTCTTCATCAGTTCATCGACCTGCTGTTCATGCTCGCGCGGCGTGGCGGCCTTGACATCGAGATCGACCATGCGGATCACGCGTTCCACGTTCGGCCGGCTGAGCAGGGTGCGGCTCATGATCGCCACCTGCTGGGTGACGTTCGGCATCGACGTCATGCCCGACAGCAGCGGCTTCAGGATGCTCTGCGTATCGACGAATACGCGCGCGGTCGTCTGGTAGTCGTCGGGCAGCAGGTAAATCTTGATCCAGCCGCCTGTTGCCACGAGCCAGGCGACAAGTACTGCACTCCACCGATATTTCCAGATGCCCTTCAACCCGGACTGTAGCTGGGCGATGATTTCTTCCATGACCGGTCTCTCCGAGTAAACCTGATTCGGTCGATTATATGGCTGGTGTTGCGAACCAGAACCTGTTCTTGCT
Source organism: Pseudoduganella sp. (assembly GCA_036386715.1). Taxonomy (GTDB): domain Bacteria; phylum Pseudomonadota; class Gammaproteobacteria; order Burkholderiales; family Burkholderiaceae_D; genus Rugamonas. Next base: position 4,378 of record DASVVD010000661.1, on the reverse strand, counting down.
GAGCTCTTGCGGCCTGTCAAAAAAAAAGCGTACCGCCCGTGATGCCGGCGGTACGCCTGTCGCTGACAAAGGGGATTCAGCTCAGGATTTGCGGCGGCGGCTGACCAGGGTCATGCCCAGCAGGCCGACGGCCGTGATCGCCAGGGTTGCCGGTTCCGGCACTTCTTCTTCCTGCAGTACATTGGCCAGCGTATTGTGCTGGATTGTCAGCTGGTAGGTCCTGCCGGCAAGCAGGCCGGACGCCGTCGCCGCGTCGCCAGCGACGCCGAAGTGATTGCTGAAGTTGTAAGGGGCGGTACCCGGATTGGTGTCCGTGGCGCTCCTGAGGGACAACTGGTTCAGCGCTGCAGGCGCGAAGCTGAAGACCGTGCTGCCATCGGTCGTGTCGACGATATTGACGGACCAGGACAGGCGGGCATTGGCATTCGCCGTCGGGCTTGAACCTGCGGATACGGCTGCGTCCGTATAGGCCGTGGCGTCAAAGTCGAATGTCATGTCGGTGCCTGCCGCCATCACGAACCGGAACGTCGTCGAGGTACCCACGTCCGAATTGCCTGACGCAATATTCATGTTTGAATTCGTCGCAGCATCCGCACGGGTTCGTGCGTTGGCGCCCGCAAATCCCGCTGGCGGGGTCAACAGATCGATGATCGTGCCATCGAGGCTCTGGGCGGCGGAGCCGAAATTGCCGGTATAACTTACCGGCGCGAAGGTAGCAGTGCCGGCGGGGCAAACACCGACACACACGCGGCCCAGGGTAGGGCCAGTCCCCGCAAGGATCGGGACCGATCCGGCATCGGTAGAGAACGTGTTGTTGAGCTGAGCGGTAACGTGGGCGTCATTGGTGCCCGACAGCACGGAAAAATCGTTGATTGAAAAAGCGGCCCCGCCGACGCCCTTGAGCAACCGGAAATTCTCGATGAGCAGCACGGAGTTGGCATTTGTTGCTGCATAGGCGCTGCCCATTGCGCCGATTCCCAGGGTCATTGCTGCAGCCGTGGCCAGGAGACCTTTTTTGATCATGTTCATGACTACTCCTAGTGAGTGGTTACGGCCAGAAAGTCTGTGCCGACGGATTACTACTCAGCAGTATTCGTGCCACTACTGATAGGCATTTGAAATCAATGACTTACAAAGCAGCAAGGCACAGCTGGAGCCAGTCTGCAAGAAAGTCCGACGTTTTGTCGACCTCGCTGCCGGGCAGTGGTCTGCAATGCATGGCCCCCGACTCAAGAAGAGTGATGCGAGACGACACCCCATGCCATTTTCGCCGCCGCGAAATGCCGTGCTGTTCATCCTGGCGTGTGACGATCACTCCCCGGTCACGGTAGTCGTCGGCAGCGGGCGCCTGTCCGGGCCATGCCCCGTGGATTCTTCTTTACCTGCTGAGCCCTGGCGCGAACCGCCAAAAGAAAAGCGTACCGCCGATGATTTCGGCGGTACGCCCGTTGGCAGAGAGTAAGACAGCTCAGGATTTACGGCGGCGGCTGACCAGTGACATGCTGAGCAGGCCGGCCGCAACGATGGCCAGTGTCGCCGGTTCAGGTATTTCTTCCTGCAGCACGTTGGCCAGCGTATTGTGCTGGATCGTCAACTGGTAGGTCCTGTCGGCAAGCAGGCCGGTTGCGGTGGCCAGGTCGCCCAGTTCGCCAAAGTGACCATAGAATTCATACGGCCCGGTCCCGGGGTTGTCATCCGTCGCGCTCCTGAGAGACAGCTGGTTCAGCGCACCAGGCGCGAAGCTGAAGATGGTGCTGCCGTCTGTCGTGTCGACAATATTGACGGACCACGACAACCGGGCATTGGCATTGGCCGTCGGGCCTGAACCCGCCGATACGGCTGCATCCGTGAACGCAATGGCATAGAAGTCGAACGTGATATCGGCGGCTTCCTCCAGCGCAAACTGGAATGTCGTCGAGGTTCCGACGTCCGAGTTGCCCGACGCGGTATTCGAGTTCGCAGCCGTTGCAGCATCGGCACGCGTCCTCGCGTCGGCGCCGCCAGGCTCGATGATCGAGCCAGTGAGGGTCTGCGTGGCGGAGCCAAACGTCCCGGTCGTGCCGAACGTCTTGGCGTAGGTTCCGGCCGGCACCCCGGGAGGCCCTGGCAGCGTTGGCACGGCGAAGGTTCCGATGGTGCCCGGGCAGGCGCCGACACACGCCTGGCCCAGGGATGGGCCGGGGCCTGGCACCGGAACCGAGCCGGCATCGACATCGAACAAGTTGTTCAGTTGGGCGGTGACATGCGCGTCATTGGTGCCGGACAGCACCCTGAAGTCACCACTTGTATAGGCCGCCCCGCCGACCCCCCTCAGCAACCGGAGATTCTCGATCTGCAGGACGGACGTGGCATACGTGTCCGCCAGGGCGCTGCCCATCGCCCCGACACCGAGAGCCAGGGCGGCTGCCGTGGCCAGCAGGCTTTTCTTGATCATGTTCATGGCGTACTACTCCTTGATAGTGGTTGCGGCCAGAAAATCTGGTCCGACGAGCCACTACCCAGCAGCATTCGTACCACTCGCCGATCGGCTTTCAGAATCAAGACCTTACGAAAACGCAGTACGAAGCTGGCGCCGATCTGCAAAAAAGTCCGACGCTTTATGGAACTCGTCGCCCGAACAGCGGTCTGATGTGCATAGACCATCAAGACCACAGGAGCAGACGTGCAACACGACGACACCATCATTTCCTTCGAAGCCGCCGCGAAATTGCGTGACCTGGTGATTCGGGAGCAGGAAGCCGGCGTGGCCCATACCCATCCCATCGATACCCAGCTCTTCCATATCCGCATGGCCAGCACGGCCGGCCACCGCGAAGCAGCGAACTTGCTTCTGCGCAAAATGTATGGCTGGCGCGGCTACGACGTCGATGCCGACAGCGAACACGCGCCCAACCGTATTACCCTGTATGCCGAGACCGCGGGAAGCACGGTCGGCACCATGTCCCTGTGCCTCGACGACCCGGGAATCGGCCTGCCTGCCGATGAAAACTTTCGCGACAAGCTCGACGAACTCAGGACCGAGGGGCGGCTCCTGTGCGAGCCCTCCAGGCTGGCCATCGACAAGGATGTGACGAAGCGCGTGTTTGCCTCGCTGATCCATATTTCCTACATTTATGCGCACAACATCCACCATTATTCCGACTATGTCATCGAGGTCAATCCGCGCCATGTGATGTTCTACAAGCGCATGCTGGGCTTTCGCGATTTCGGCGGCGAGCGCCCATGCACCCGCGTCGGTGCCCCGGCCGTGTTGTTGCGGCTCGATCTCGATTACATGGGTGAGCAGATCCGGACCTTCGCCGGACAGATGGAGCAGGCCCCGGGCGAACGTTCGTTCTACCCGTATTTTTTCCCGTTGCGCGATGAACCGGGTATCACGACCCGCCTGAAACAGGGGCGCGACTGAATGGGCGCCACCGCAGAAGCACTGGCGGCGTGGCGCCGCCAGCTGGGACCGGACCGGGTGCTGGACGATGCGCCGACGCTGGACCGCTATGCCGCCAGCACCTCGTTGTGGAGCACGCGGCCACTGGCGATCCTGCGGCCCGGCAGCACGGCCGAGGTGGCGCAGGTGGTGCGCGCGGCCACAGAGCACCGGATACCGCTGTATCCGATCAGCGCCGGCCGTAACTGGGGATATGGCGATGCCTGCGCGCTCACCGACGGCCATGCGATCGTCGACCTGTCGCGGATGAATCGCATCCTGGAGGTCGATGCCACGCTGGCCTACGTGGTGATCGAGCCCGGCGTCACGCAGCAGCAGTTGTCGCAATACCTGCTGGAACACGATTTGCCGTTGTGGATGGACTGCACCGGCGCCGGCCCGGACACGAGCCTGATGGGCAATATCCTCGAACGCGGCTTCGGCCACTCGCCCTACGGCAACCGGTTCCAGAACGTGGCCAGCATGGAAGTCGTGCTGGCCGACGGCGACGTGGTCCGCACCGGCTTCGGCCACTATCCTTCCTCGCGCAACCATCGCGTTTACCAGTACGGCGTGGGGCCCTATGTGGACGGCCTGTTTACCCAGTCGAACATCGGCATCGTCACGAGCCTTGGTCTGTGGCTGATGCCGAAAACCGAGGCGCTGAATCATTTCCTGTGCCTGGTGCAGGAGCATGACGACATCGCGCCCATCATCGATGCGCTGCGCCCCCTTCGGCTCGACGGTACCTTGCGCAGCATCCTGCACATCGGCAATGACCTGCGCGTGATCTCGGGCGGCACCACCTTTCCCCGCGAACTGGCCGGCGGCAGGGGGCCACTGCCGGAAGAGGTGCGCCAGCAGCTGCGGGCCGCGGCGGGCGTCGGGGCCTGGACGGTATCCGGTGCGCTATACGGCAGTCACGACCAGGTCGCTGCTGCCCGGCGCGCGGTG
>DASVVD010000660.1:0-3594 GCA_036386715.1 Pseudoduganella sp. | reverse complement strand
GCGGGTAAAGAAATTCGGGGCGCTCGCGGCGATCATCATGCCACGCCCGATCAGCAGCAGGTACAGCACCATCAGGAACAGGTTGCCCACCAAACCGAATTCCTCCGAGTACACGGAGAAAATGAAGTCCGTCGTGCGTTCCGGAATGAATTCAAGGTGCGTTTGCGTTCCCTTGGTCCAGCCCTTGCCCATCACGCCGCCGGAGCCGATCGCGATGGTGGACTGGATGATGTGGAAGCCCTTGCCCAGCGGGTCGGCGGTGGGATCGATCAGCGTCATCACCCGCTCGCGCTGGTAGTCGTGCATCATCGACCAGGCCACCGGCATGAAGCAGGCACCCGCAACCACCAGTGCCACCATGGCCCGCCATGGCAGCCCGGCGAGATAGATCACCGCGAAGCCCGCAGCGATCACCAGCAGCGACGTGCCCAGGTCGGGCTGGCGCATTACCAGCCCCACGGGCACCATCAGCAGCACTGCGCCGACCAGGTACGAATGCCAGCGCAGGTGTCCCTGCTGGTTCTGGAAGTACCATGCCAGCATCAGGGGCACGGCGATCTTGGCCAGTTCGGACGGCTGGATGTCGATGATGCCGATGTGCAGCCAGCGCCGCGCACCCAGCTTGATCGTGCCGAACAGCGCCACTGCCAGCAGCAGCAGCACGGTCAGCGCGTAGGCCGGCACCGCGATCCGCATCATGTTCTGCGGCGACACGTTCGCCGTGATCCACATCACCAGCACGCACATCGCGATGTTGCGCAGCTGGTCTTCGATCTTGCCGGGGATGCCGAGGCTGGCCGAGTACAGCGTGACCAGGCTGGTCGTCAGCAGCAGCGCCAGCAACAGCAGCAGCGGCGGATCGAACACCGCCACATAGGGTTTCAGGCGCCGCCACAGCGAGCGTCGTTCATTGATGCGCATGTTATTCCCTGTTCCTTGGCGAAGGAGCGGCCGGTTGCGCCGCCGGTTGCCCAATCGACCCGGGCGATCCGGGCGCAGGCCGCCGCGTGGGTGTCGGCGCGGTCGCGGTCGGTGCCGGGCGTACCGGCATCAGCCCCGGCGCGGGCAGCACAGGCGGCGCGGCAGCCGGCTTGCGCGTCGCGTTCGGCGCCTGGCCGGACACCGGCGGTGTGCCCTGCGCCGGTGCCTGTCCTGACACCGCCGGAGCCGCCTGCCCCGCCGCCAGCTGTTCGCGTGCCAGCGCCGCCTCTTCCTCGGCAGCCGGCCCCTCGATGGGCTCGATCAGCTCGGCGTCTTCCTTCGGCACCTTGGCCGTGTTCTTCTCGGTCGGCCGCTTGCCGAGCATATAGTAGTCGAGCACCTTGCGCGCGATCGGTGCCGCCACGGCGCCACCGAAGCCGGCGTTCTCGACCACCATCGCGATCGCGATGCGCGGCTTGTCGGCCGGCGCGAATGCGGTAAACAGCGCATTGTCGCGCAGGCGCTCGGCCAGCGAGTTGGCATTGTACTTTTCGTTGGCGCGGATACCCACGACCTGCGCGGTACCGGTCTTGCCGCCCACCGTATAGCCCAGGTTCGTGAAGGCGCGGAACGCGGTGCCGCCCTGCTCGCTCGTCACGCCCACCATGGCATCCTTGATGAGATCGATGTTCTGCTGTTTCAGCGGAATCCGGTAGCTTTCCTTCGGCACCGTCAGCGTGCGTGCGCGCGTGCCGCCATCCTCGATGATCTTCACCAGGTGCGGCTTCATCACCACGCCGTTATTGGCCAGGTTCGCCACCGCATGCGCGATCTGCAGCGGCGTGTACGAGTTGTAGCCGGAACCGTTCGAGACCGAAATCGTGTCGCCGCCCACCCACTTGCCGGCCCGCGGATTTTTCTTGTAGCGCGCCAGCTTCCACTCCCGCGATGGCAGCACCCCTGTTTTTTCATTGTCCAGGTCGATGCCGGTCTTCTGGCCGAAGCCGAACGGCTTCATGAAGTCGTGGATCGCGTCGATCCCCATGTCGCGGCCCAGCTGGTAGTAGTAGGTATTGCACGACACCACGATCGACTTGCGCAGGTCCACCGTGCCGTGCCCGCCCGGCACGTCGTCGCGGAACTTGTGCGTGCCGAGGTACATGAAGCCGGGATCGAAGATCGCCTGCGACGCCGTGCGCTTGCCAGTCTCCAGCGCGGCCAGCGCCATGAACGGCTTGAAAGTGGAGCCTGGCGCATAGGTGCCGGACAGCGGCCGGTTCACCATCGGCCGGTCCAGCGACGTGTTCAGTTCGTTCCAGCTTTGCGAGTCGATGCCGTCCACGAACAGGTTCGGATCGTAGCCCGGGCGCGACACATAGGCCAGCACATCGCCCGTGGCAGGTTCGATCGCCACCAGCGCGCCACGATATTCGCCAAACGCTTCCTCGGCGACCTTCTGCAATTCGATGTCGATCGACAGGATCAGGTTGCTGCCGGACGTGGGCGGCGTGCGCGACAGCGTGCGGATCGCCCGGCCACCGGCGGAGACTTCCACTTCCTCGTAGCCGGTAATGCCGTGCAGGGGTTTTTCATAGCTCTTTTCCAGGCCTTCCTTGCCGATGTAATCGGTGCCGTTGTAGTTGGCCGCCTCTTCACGCTCCTCGAGCGCCCTGGCTTCCTTCTGGTTGATGCGGCCGATGTAGCCGATCACGTGCGAAGCGGTTTCGCCCAGCGGATAGTTGCGGAACAGGCGCGCCTGCACTTCCACGCCGGGATAGCGGAAGCGGTTGGCGGTAAAGCGCGCCACTTCCTCGTCGGAAAGCCGGGTGCGCAGCGGAATGCTGGCGAAGTTCTTCGACTCGTCCATCAGCTTCTTGAAGCGGCGCCGGTCCTTCGGCGTGACTTCCACGATGGCGGCCAGCCCGTCGATCATCTCCTCGAGCGGCACGCGCAGCTTGGAAGGGGTGATCTCCAGCGTGTAGGCCGAATAGTTGCGCGCCAGGACCACGCCGTTGCGGTCCAGGATCAGGCCCCGGTTTGGCTGGATCGGCACCACCGCGATCCGGTTGTCCTCGGCCTGTGCCATGTAGTCGCTGTGCCGGATCACCTGCAGCCACACCAGCCGTGCCAGCAGCAAGGCGAAGCAGACGAACACGAGGAAACCGAGCGCCGTCAGCCGCACCCTGAACAAGTGCAGTTCTCGTTCGTTATTCTTGATCTCGGTCATCGGTGCAACGCGCGATCAGATCGGACGGGTATGGTCTTTGTCGACCGCGCGCCGCTGCGGCGCCAGCAGCAGCATCGTGATCAGGGGCCACAGCAGCGCCGATACGAAGCTTTCGACAAAATAGAACCAGCCGGGAAACTTTCCGGACACCAGGAAGCGCACCAGCAACTGCACGGCCTGGGCCAGCAGCAACAGCGGCAGGACGTGCATCGCCTGCACGCTGATGCGGAACCACAGCACGCGCCGGTGCATCATGATGGCGCAGTAGGACAGCAGCGTGTAGGCCAGTGCATTCTCGCCCAGCAGCGTGGCATCGTGCACGTCCATCAGCAGGCCGAGGCAGAACGCGGTACCGATCCCCACCCGGCGCGGCTGGTGCACGCCCCAGAATACCAGCACCAGCGCCACGAAATCCGGCGCGGCAACGAACTGGCCCCATGGCATCA
>DASVVD010000659.1:0-13602 GCA_036386715.1 Pseudoduganella sp. | reverse complement strand
CTACGCGCCGCGCCGCAAGCCGATCCAGGTGGGCTACTCGAACCGCGAGGTGGGCGCGCAGTCGGCGCGGCACCTGCTGGCAAAGGGCTACAAGCGCATCGCCTTCGTGCAGAACAGCGTGCCCGGCGACCTGTCCGCGCTGGACCGGCGCGACGGCTATGCGGCGGTGCTGGAAGAACACGGGCTGGAACCGTGGACCTACGCGCCGACCGAAGCGGCACCGTTCGAGGCCGGGCGGCAGGCGCTCGAAGCGCTGACGCGCGGCCGCAGGGGAGAACATAAGGGCGGGCGGCGAGCGGCGGCGGACGCGATCATCTTCGCTAACGACAACCTGGCCGCGGGTGCCCTGCTGGCCTCGCAGCGAGAGGGCTTGCAGGTCCCGCAGCGCTGCGCGCTGATGGGCTTTGGCGACTACGCCTTTTCACCGCTGCTGCTGCCGAGCCTGACCACCATCCGGCCACCCGGCCGCGAGATCGGCGAAATCGCCGCGCAGCGCATCCTGCAGGCGCTGGGCGAACTGCCGGCGGAGCCGAAACCGGCGCGGCTCAATCTGCTCGATTGCGAACTGATCGAGCGCGAAAGCACCTGACACGGCACATGAGGAACGAAGGACATGAGGAACGACCGAGGAACGAACGAGGAACGATGATGAAGAAACTGTTGACCGCACTATTTGCCCTGTCCCTGCTGGGCGCCCTGCCCGCGCAGGCCGATGCGGCGGAAACCATCCGGATCGGCTTCCAGAAAGGCGGCGGGCTGCTGACGATGCTCAAGCGCCAGGGCGCCGTCGAGAAGGCGTTCGCGCCGGCCGGCACGGCGGTGAAATGGATCGAGTTCCCGGCCGGCCCGCAGATGCTCGAGGCGCTGAACGCCGGCAGCATCGATTTCGGCACCACTGGGGCGCCGCCGCCGGTGTTCGCCCAGGCTGCCGGCATCGACGTGGTCTACGTGGGTGCCGAGCCGCCGCCGGTGGCCAGCGAGGCAATCATCGTCAAGCCGGACTCGCCGATCCGCAGCGTTGCGCAACTGAAGGGCAAGCGGATCGCTTTCGCGAAGGGGTCGGGCTCGCACCTGCTGCTGGTGGCCGCGCTGAACAAGGCCGGATTGACGATGCGTGACGTGCAGCCGATCTTTCTCGGTCCTTCCGAAGCGCGGGCCGCGTTCGACGGCGGCAGCGTCGATGCGTGGGCGGTGTGGGATCCCTACCTGGCGGCGGCGCAGAAGGCCTACGGTGCGCGCGTGGTGGCCGACTACACGGGCCTGTTGCAGGCCAACGGCTTCTACCTGGCATCGCGCGCGTTCGTGAAGCGTTCGCCGCAGGCGGTGGGGACGCTGCTCGAGCAGATCGCGCTGGCGGGAAAATGGGCCAATACGCACCAGAAGGAAATGGTGGCGGCGATGGCGTCGCAGGTGGGTGTGCCGCCGGACGTCATCGCCACGTGGCTGGGACGGCAGACGGCGGGCGTGGTGCCGATGAACGCGGCCATCGTGGCCAACCAGCAGAAGGTGGCCGACCTGTTCTACAAGGAGAAGCTGATTCCGCGCCCGGTCGCGATCGCGGCACAGGCATGGACTTGGCAGCGCCACTGACGGGCGCCGCGGGCATCATGGTTGCGGCGGGCCGCCGGCCCGCCGTCGACGTTTTTTAGAACTCTTCCCATTCGTCGGCCGCGGGGGCCCTGGCGGCCAGCGGCTTCTGCGTGCGCGCTGGCTGCGCTTTCGCCGCAGCCGCCACGCGCGGCGCGGCCGTTACGGCGCGCCGCTGCGTTACCGGCGCCGTTGCCCGTGGCTGCGCCGATGCGTGTGCCGATGCGTGTGCCGGCATGCGCGGTGCCGTGGCATCGCCCGACAGCCTGAAAGCGCTGACGGCGTTCAGCAGTGTTTCGGTTTCATGCTGCATCGCCTGGGTGGCGGCCGCTGCTTCCTCGACCAGCGCGGCGTTGCGCTGCGTGACTTCGTCCATCTGCGTGATCGACTGGTTCACCTGCGCGATGCCGTTGCTCTGCTCACGGCTGGCCTCGGCAATGTTGACCACGATGCCGGTCACGCGCTCCACGCTCGTCACCATCTCGTTCATTGCCTGCGCGGCCTGGCTGGTGAGCATGGTGCCCGAGCCGACCTTGTCCACGGAATCGTCGATCAGCCCCTTGATTTCACGGGCTGCCGCCGCGCTGCGCTGTGCCAGCGTGCGCACCTCGGAGGCCACCACGGCGAAACCACGGCCCTGCTCGCCCGCACGGGCCGCTTCGACCGCCGCGTTCAGCGCCAGGATGTTGGTCTGGAACGCGATGCTGTCGATGACGCCGATGATGTCGACCACCTTGCGCGACGACGCATCGATCGCCGCCATCGTCTCGGCCATCTGGCCCATCACGGCGCCGCCGGCGGCCGCTTTCGTCGATGCCGCTTCCACCAGTTCGCGGGCCTGCATCGTATTGTCGGCGGTGGTCTGCACGGTGCTGGTCAGCTCTTCCATCGTGGCCGCGGTTTCCTCCAGCGCGCTGGCCTGGCTTTCGGTGCGCGACGACAGGTCCTGGTTGCCGTTGGCGACTTCGCTGGCGGCCTGGCCGATCGCCTGCGCGCCGCCGCGCACGTTCGACACCATGTCGATCAGGCTTTGCTGCATTTTCGCGATGCCGCCCATCAGGCGGTCGATTTCGTTGTCGCCCCTGGCCTCCACGCGCGCCGTCAGGTCGCCGTGCGCCACGCCATCGAGCAGTGCAACGGCACGCTCCAGCGGCCCGATGACGAGGTTGCGCAGGAAGATGTGCATGCCGATCACCAGCGCCAGCGCACCGGCCAGGCCGATCGCCACGAGCCACAACACCAGGTGGTACTCGCCGTCGCGCTCTTTCATCAATGCTTCGCCGCGTTCCGTGTTCTGTTTCTGAAATTTTTCAAGCAGCTTGGAAATCTCGGCACCGCGCGGTGTCAGGTCGCGGCTGTTGATCGTGGCGAAGCCGGCGATGTCGTTGCGGGCCAGCGCGGCGATGCCGCCATCGAGGGTATCGAGCATGCGGGTCGATGCGGCGACAAGGTCATTGCGCAGGGGTACATCGGTCCCGGCGGACGGTGGCGCGGCCACGAACGCATCGAGCGCCTTGCGGGTACGGGCCAGGTAACTGGTGGCATTGCCGAGTGCGCTGCCATTGGCCTCCACCTGTCCACCGTCGCGCCCTTCCGAATAGGCCCGGTTCAGGCTCGAACGCACGCGGGTGGCATCCTTGTAGATATCGTTGATCGCCTGCGTTTCCATGGCGATGTTCTGCACCAGCGACAGCGCACCGTTGGAACGGTTGATCATGAAAACACCGAGTGCAGCGCCGATGGCGATCATTGCGGCGAACAGGCACAGCGCAGCCATCAGGCTGAAGCGGACAGTAAGTTTGGGCATGGAATGTTCCTGGAAAGGCGGAGCGGTCACAGAACCTTATTCTCATGCCCCGGTTCGGTGCGCACAATATCGCACCGACAATAAGTAGCCTGCCAGCAACAAAATAATGATCGAAAACGATCTCGCCGATCGACAATATGCCATTCCCGCAATGTTTCCCAAAACCGGGGTCTGACCCCGGTTTTGGGAAACATTGCCGAAAATTGGGGTCTGACCCCGAATTTTGGCAACGAAGTTGGCAAAACCGTTGGTGGCACGACACCGCCGGCCAGGGCTGGCGGTCGTGGCAGAGGATTCTAGTGGCGGTGGCCGCAGCCGTGGTGGGCTTGGGCCTTGGTGCCGGGGAGGACGGCGCCGGGCTCGCGGCCGGTGTCGCCGCCGAAGAAGCCGGCGGCGTGCAGGCGGCCGATGTAGTCTTTCCAGCGCGCGTCGAGGTTGGCGCCCAGGTCGTACAGGTATTGCCAGGTGTACAGGCCGGAGGCATGGCCGTCGGTGAAGATCGGCTTCAGCGCATATTGGCCGACCGGTTCCAGGTCGGTAATGCCGACCTCGCGCTTGCCGACCTGCAGGGTTTCCTGGCCGGGGCCGTGGCCCTGCACTTCGGCCGATGGCGAATACACGCGCAGCAGCTCGAACGGGATATTGAAGGAGGCGCCGTCGTCGAAGGCGATCTCGAGGTAGCGCGACTTGTTATGCAAGGTCAAGGCGGTGGGATTGGGCATGGCGGTTCAGCTCACAAGTTCAGGCAATTCGTTCAGGCAAATTCGTTCGGGCATAAATTCATTCACGCGGGTTCGTCCAGGCGCGAACGTTCAAGCGGCTTTGTTCAGGCAAGTTCGCTCAGGCAAGTTCGCTCAGGCAAGTTCGTCCAAGCGTTCGCGAATGGTCGCGTGCAGCTCGGGCAGCAGGGACGACCGTACCGCGACCGCCGCGGCAGCGGGATCGCGCTGCCGTGCGCCCCACGTGGGGTTCGGGAAATGCGCGTCATCCGCGTAGCGCGGAATGACGTGCCAGTGCACGTGCGGCGTCATGTTGCCGAAACTGGCCACATTGACCTTGTGCGGCGCCAGCACATCGCGCTGTGCTGCTTCCACGGCCCACACGGCCCGCATCACGCGCTCGCGCTCCGCGGGCGGCAGGTCGGTCATTTCCTTCACATGCGCCTGCCACACCACGCGCGTGAAGCCGGGGTAACCCGGCTCGTCGACGGCCACCACCGCCAGCGCATCGTCGCGCCAGATGATGTTGCCGGCAGAGGTGCCGGCAACCTCGCCCGCGGCCGGCGCCGCCAGCAGCGCGCACAGGTCGCATGCAGGTGCCACGTGCGTCACACCAGCACCCGCTCGATGCCGCCGTCGTTGGCGCGCTTCACGAAATCGGGCATCCAGTTCTCGCCCAGCAGGTGCTTGGCGATCTCCACCACGATGTAGTCGGCGGTGGTGCCCGAATCCTCGTTGTAGCGCGACAGGCCCTGCAGGCACGACGGGCAGCTCGTCAGGATCTTGACGTTGCCGTCGAAACCATCGGCGCGCAGCTTGTCGGAGCCCTTGACCATCTCCTCTTCCTTGCGGAAGCGCACCTGCGTGGAGATGTCGGGGCGCGTCACGGCCAGCGTGCCCGATTCGCCGCAGCAGCGATCGTTCTTCTCGATCTTCACGGTGTCGTGGGTCTGCACCAGCGAGTTGACCGTCTTGAGCGGATCCTGCAGCTTCATCGGCGTATGGCAGGGGTCGTGGTACATGTAGCGGGTACCGGTCACGCCTTCGAGCTTGACGTTCTTCTCCAGCAGGTACTCGTGGATGTCCATGATGCGGCAGCCAGGGAAGATCTTGTCGAACTCGTAGGAAGACAGCTGGTCGTAGCAGGTGCCGCACGACACCAGCACCGTCTTGATGTCCAGGTAGTTCAGCGTGTTCGCCATGCGGTGGAAGAGGACACGGTTATCCGTCACCATCTTCTCGGCCTTGTCGTAGTCGCCGGCACCGCGCTGCGGGTAACCGCAGCACAGGTAACCCGGCGGCAGCACCGTCTGTACGCCCACTTCCCACAGCATTGCCTGCGTGGCCAGGCCTACCTGCGAGAACAGCCGCTCCGAACCGCAGCCCGGGAAGTAGAACACCGCCTCGGTATTGGCGTTGGTCTTCTTCGGGTCGCGGATGATCGGGATCATCTTGTTGTCTTCGATATCGAGCAGCGCGCGCGCCGATTTCTTCGGCAGGTTGCCCGGCATCTTCTTGTTGATGAAGTGGATCACCTGCTCGCGCACCGGCGGCTTGCCGGTGGTCGGTGGCGGCGCCTTGGTCTGCTGGCGCGCGACCTTCTTGAAGATCTCGTTGCCCAGGCGCTGGGCCTTGTAGCCGAGCCCGATCATCGACTGGCGCGCGGCATTGATCGTGGAAGGGTCGGTCGCGTTCAGGAAGAACATCGACGCGGCCTTGCCCGGATTGAACGAGCGCTTGTCCATCTTGCGCAGCAGGTTGCGCATGTTCATCGACACGTCGCCGAAGTCGATGTTCACGGGGCACGGCGTTTCGCACTTGTGGCACACGGTGCAATGGTCGGCCACGTCCTCGAACTCTTCCCAGTGGCGGATCGAAATGCCGCGGCGGGTCTGCTCTTCGTACAGGAACGCCTCGATCAGGGCCGAGGTGGCCAGGATCTTGTCGCGCGGCGAATACAGCAGGTTGGCACGCGGGATGTGCGTGTTGCACACCGGCTTGCACTTGCCGCAGCGCAGGCAGTCCTTGATGCTGTTGGCGATCTCGCCGATATCGCTTTGCTGCATGATCAGCGATTCGTGGCCCATCAGCCCGAACGACGGCGTGTACGCGTTGCGCAGGTCGGCATGCATGCCCGGCAGGTTCAGCAGCTTGCCCTTGTTGAAACGGCCTTCCGGGTCGACGCGCAGCTTGTAGTCGCGGAAGTTGACGATTTCATCCTCGGTCAGGAATTCCAGCTTCGTGATGCCGATGCCGTGTTCGCCGGAGATCACGCCGTTCAGCGAGCGGGCCAGCTTCATGATGCGGGCCACGGCCTGGTGCGCATCCTGCAGCATCTCGTAATGGTCCGAGTTGACCGGCAGGTTGGTGTGCACGTTGCCGTCGCCGGCGTGCATGTGCAGCGCCACGAACACGCGGCCGCGCAGGATCTTCTTGTGGATCGCCTGCGCTTCGTCGAGGATCAGCTTGTAGGCGCCGCCGTTGAAGATCTGGCGCAGCACGGCGCGGATTTCCTGCTTCCAGCTGATGCGCACGGTGCGGTCCTGCACCACGTCGAACAGCGTGGCATCGGGCTGGCGCTGCAGGCGCTCCTCGAACGTGCCGGACAGGTCCTGCAGGCCGAGCTGGTACAGTTCCAGGCGCGCGGCATCGAGCGGCTGGTCCAGGTTGGCCAGGATGTACGTCCAGCGTTCCTGCACGCCGTCCAGCAGCGCGAGCGCCTGTTGCGGGCGGTCGCCCAGCATCTCGGCACTGCCCACATGGTCGTCCGTGGCATCGTCGCTCTTGCCGACCGGCAGGTTGCCCGCCACGAAGAACTCGCGCAGCGCGCCCGCCAGTTCCAGCTTGTTCTTGATCGACAGCTCGACGTTGATGCGCTCGATGCCATCGGTGTATTCGCCCATCCGGTTCAGCGGGATGACGACGTCCTCGTTGATCTTGAACGCGTTGGTGTGCTTGGCGATCGCCGCGGTGCGGGCGCGGTCGAGCCAGAATTTCTTGCGCGCCTCGGGGCTGACGGCGACGAAGCCTTCGCCCACGCGGGTATTGGCCAGGCGCACCACTTCGGAGGCGGCCAGCGCCACGGCATCTTCGTTGTCGCCCACGATGTCGCCGAACAGCGCCATCTTCGGCAGCACGCCGCGCTTCGATTTCGTGGCATAGCCCACGGCGCGCAGGTAGCGCTCGTCGAGGTGCTCCAGGCCGGCCAGGCGCAGCGTGGCGAACTGCTCGCCCTTTGCCGGCAGGCCGTCCAGGTAATCCTTGATCTCGACGATCGACGGGATCGCATCGCGGGCCTGGCCGAAGAACTCGAGGCAGACCGTGCGCGTAAACTTCGGCATCTTGTGCAGGATCCAGCGCCCGGACGTGATCAGGCCGTCGCAGCCTTCCTTCTGGATGCCCGGCAGGCCGGCCAGGAACTTGTCGGTCACGTCCTTGCCCAGGCCTTCCTTGCGGAACACGCGGCCGGCGATCTCGAGGATCTCGGTCTTGAACGGCTCGCCGCGGGCTTCGCCCTTGGCGTTCGGGTGGCGCCATTCCAGCTGGAAGCGCGCCAGCGGCGTATCGTGGATCTTCGACAGGTTGTGGTCGAGACGGGTGACATCGAGCCAGTCGCCGTTCGGATCGACCATGCGCCACGAGGCCAGGTTGTCCAGCGCGGTACCCCACAGCACGGCCTTCTTGCCGCCGGCGTTCATGGCAATGTTGCCGCCGATGCACGAAGCGTGCGCCGAAGTCGGGTCGACCGCGAACACGAAGCCGGCTTTTTCGGCGGCGTTGGACACCTGGTTCGTGATCACGCCCGCCTCGGTGTAGATCGTGGCGTATTCGCGCTCGAGGCCCGGCAACACCTTCATTTCGACCGCGTCGATGCGCAGCAGCTTCTCGGTGTTGATCACGGCCGACAGCGGCGTCAGCGGAATCGCGCCACCGGTATAGCCGGTGCCGCCGCCACGCGGGATGATCGTCAGGCCCAGTTCGATACAGCCCTTGACGAGGCCGGCCATTTCCTCTTCCGCATCCGGCGTGAGCACGACGAACGGGTATTCGACGCGCCAGTCGGTGGCGTCGGTCACGTGCGAGATGCGCTTCATGCCGTCGAAGCAGATGTTGTGCTTGGCGGTGTAGCGGCCCAGCACCTTGACCGCGCGCTTGCGCAGGTCGTAGGTCTGGCGGAATTCCTCGCCGAAATCGGCCACGGCCTTGTTGGCGGCGGCCAGCAGCTTCTCGACACTGGCGGCGCGCCTGGCGGCCACTTCGCCCGACTCGTCACCGTCGACCGTCATGCGCCGCTTGTCCACTTCGGACAGGCGGTGATGCAATGCGTCGATCAGCGCCTGGCGGCGTTTAGGGTTGTCGAGCAGGTCGTCCTGCAGGTAGGGATTGCGGCGCACCACCCAGATATCGCCCAGCACCTCGTACAGCATGCGCGCGGAGCGGCCGGTCTGGCGGGCGCCGCGCAGCTCGTCGAGCAGCTGCCAGGACTCTTCGCCCAGCAGGCGAATGACGATTTCACGGTCGGAGAACGACGTGTAGTTGTACGGGATTTCACGGACGCGGGTCGGCGCGTGGCCGTCCGGCGATTCTGCAAGCAAAGCCTGGATGTGTGCTGGTGCGTTCATTATGGGAGACAGAGGACGCTTTTGTGGTCGCTAAGGGGTCCATTTTAACTTATTGCGACGCACCACGTTTCAACAGCCCTGTTTTTTGACAGGTTCCGTTTACGTCAAGTGACAGAATATTATTTGGTTGCCGGCGTGAATCATCGAAACGGATGCGGTTGTGGCATGCAAAAATGCCAAAAATATGCGCGGATTCCGGCCGGGCAAAATAAAGTGTCTACCGCAAACCACATGCCGAACGCTGCGCGGAACCGCATGCCGCCACTCAGCCGCCCAGCGTGTGTACCAGCGAGCGCCAGAAGCCATCCGGGATATACAGCAGCGCCACCGTCATCGTCACGTAGCGGCCGAACTTGCCGATCGCCATGTAGCCGACCGCGGGCCAGAACGGCAGCTTCAGCCAGCCGCCCAGCGTGCACAGCGGGTCGCCGATGCCGGGCACCCACGACAGCAGCATGGTCCTGGCGCCGTAGTGCGCCAGCCAGCGGAACCAGCGGCTTTCGCGTTCCCTGGCGAAGGCGGCCTTGGCGTAATACCCCATCCAGTAGTCGACGATGCCGCCCAGCGTGTTGCCGCAGGTGGCCACCAGGATGGCGGGCCAGAACAGGTCGGGGTTGGCCTTGCAGACGGCAAAGACGGCGGGTTCGGAGCCGAGGGGGACGAGGGTCGCGGAAATGAAAGCGATGATGAAAACCGACGTCAGCCCCACTTCCGGTGCGGCCACGAAGGCCAGCAGCCAGGCGATTGCAGATTCGATCATCGAAGATTTGGCGGGTAACGTAAACTACCCATTATAATGATCCGACCCCTGTCCACACCGCACGAATGAACAGGCGCGCAGTACCCTTGCGCCCTGCCCTCGTTCGCGCATTGCCGGCGCACCTGCCGGCGAACCTGCAAGATCCTGCTGCTGGCTTATTTGTAATCATCGTTGCAACCATCTTGGCCAATGCACCTCTGGCCAATGCATCTCTGGCAAATGCACCTGCAGTCCGGCATCGGCCCCGCACCGCGCCATCTGTCTGAATCACCCACACCGCCTGACGACCATGACTATCGACTACCTGAAGAAGATCCTGACCGCGCGCGTCTACGACGTCGCCCACGAAACGCCGCTGGAACTGGCGCCGACGCTGTCGCAGCGCTTCGGCAACCGCATTTATTTCAAGCGCGAGGATATCCAGGACGTCTTCAGCTTCAAGATCCGCGGCGCGTACAACAAGATGGCGCACCTCTCCGAATCGCAGCTCAAGCGCGGCGTGATCTGCGCGTCCGCCGGCAACCATGCCCAGGGCGTGGCGCTGTCGGCTGCCCGCATGGGCTGCCGTGCCGTCATCGTGATGCCGACCACCACGCCGATGGTGAAGATCGAGGCGGTCAGGGCGCGCGCCGGACAAGGCGTGGAACTGGTGCTGCACGGCGAGTCGTACACCGATGCCTACAACCATGCGCTCACGCTGGAAAAAGAACAGAAGCTCACGTTCGTGCACCCGTTCGACGATCCCGACGTGATCGCCGGCCAGGGCACGATCGGCCTGGAGATCCTGCGCCAGCATTCCGGCCCGATCCACGCGGTGTTCATCGCGATCGGCGGCGGCGGCCTGATCTCGGGCATCGCCGCCTACATCAAGCAGATCCGGCCGGACATCAGGATCATCGGCGTGGAAACGATGGATGCCGATGCCATGGCGCGCAGCCTGAAGGCCGGCGAACGCGTGACGCTGGCCGACGTGGGCCTGTTCGCCGACGGCACCGCGGTGCGCCTGGTCGGCGAGGAAACGTTCCGGCTGGCGCAGCAGTACGTGGACGATGTGATCATCGTCGACACCGATGCGATCTGCGCGGCCATCAAGGATGTGTTCACCGACACCCGCTCGATCCTGGAGCCTTCCGGCGCGCTGGCCGTGGCGGGCGCCAAGGCCTACATCGAACGCGCGGCCCTGACCAAGAATCCGGTCCGCAACGAGACGCTGGTCACGATCACCTCGGGCGCCAACATGAACTTCGACCGGCTGCGCTTCGTGGCCGAACGCGCCGAGCTGGGCGAGTTCCGCGAAGCCGTGTTCGCGGTGACGATGGCCGAACAGCGCGGCAGCTTCAAGCGCTTCTGCGCCCTGGTCGGCCCGCGCAACGTGACGGAATTCAACTACCGCATCAGCGACCAGGACCAGGCCCACGTGTTCGTCGGCATCCAGATCGCCGACCGCGGCGAATCGAGCGCCCTGGCGCGCCGCTTCGAGGAGCACGATTTCCGCACGCTGGACCTGACGCACGACGAACTGGCCAAGTCGCACCTGCGCCACCTGGTCGGCGGCAAGAGCGCGCTGGCGCGCGACGAGCTGCTGTACCGCTTCGAATTCCCCGAGCGCCCGGGCGCGCTGATGCGCTTCCTGGACAGCATGGCACCGAACTGGAACATCTCGCTGTGCCACTACCGCTCGCAAGGCGGCGACGTGGGCCGCATCCTGGTCGGCCTGCAGGTGCCGCCGGAAGAAATGGACGAATTCGCCAGATTCCTGGCCACGCTGGGCTACCGTTACTGGGACGAGACGCAGAACCCGGTCTACAAGATGTTCCTGTAGAACCCAAAACCAAAAAACCAGGGACAGTCCCTGGTTTTGAGGAAATATTGCCTGAAAAATGGGGACGGACCCTGTTTTCCAGGCAACTCGCCCTTCCCGCCGGTGCCTGTCACCGGTTTGATTTTTACGTTACCATGGCAGGCTGTCCCGTTTTAAAGGCATGCCATGTCGAACGCTCCCGAACATTCCCCACTCGGCAAGAACTCCGCTTACCGCACCGATTACGCGCCGGAGCTGCTGTTCCCGATCCCGCGCATCGGCAAGCGTGACGAGCTCGGCCTCTCGGGCACGCTGCCGTTCTTCGGCGTCGACCTGTGGAATGCCTATGAACTGTCGTGGCTGAACATGCGCGGCAAGCCACAGGTGGCCGTGGCGCGCATCACGGTGCCGGCTGATTCGCCGAACATCATCGAGTCGAAATCGTTCAAGCTCTACCTGAATTCGTTCAACCAGACGCGGCTGGGTGGCCCGGAAGCGCTGCGCGACCTGCTGCAGCAGGACCTGTCCGCCGCCACCGGCGCCAACGTGCACGTGGTGCTGACCATGCAGGAAGAGTTCGGCAAACTGCAAATGGGCGAACTCGACGGTGTGCTGCTGGACCGCCTCGATATCGAGGTCGACAACTACTCGCCGCAGCCATCGATCCTGAAGGCCGACTTCGACCAGTTGCCGGTGGAAGAAACGCTGGTGTCGCACCTGCTGAAATCGAACTGCCTGGTCACCGGCCAGCCGGACTGGGGCAGCGTGCAGATCATGTATGCCGGCCCGCAGATCGACCAGGAAAGCCTGCTGAAGTACCTGATCGGCTTCCGCGAGCACAACGAGTTCCACGAGCAGTGCGTGGAGCGCATCTTCGTGGACATCCTGCGCGAGTGCAAACCTTCGCACCTGACCGTGTATGCGCGCTATACGCGCCGTGGCGGCCTCGACATCAACCCGTGGCGCAGCAATTACACCAAGGGCGGCCGGCCGTCGAACCTGCGGAACGCCCGGCAATAACCAGGCTATCGCCATGCAAGCCGCCCGGGAGTATGCTCAGCTTGACGATGCCGACGACGCGATCTCCAAAAACGCGCAATAATTGGTCAAAGCCGGCTACCGCAAGTAAATTGCCGGCATTTGGCTTTGTTTTGGCGTGGAAATAGCGTAGAGCAAGATCGTTGTCATTTGGGGCACTTTTCAACCCGGTCATGGCATGCAAGCCGGCAGTTTGGCCTGATAACCGATCCGAGCAATTTTGGGTTACACGGCGGTCAAACAGGCCTATAATTCTGCTCGCCAGCCATCTTTGTGCGCCGCACCAATTACCTCGCGTTATGAACAACCTGAGTAAAATCCTTTCCGCCGAAAACGTCCAGCTCGATCTGGAAGTCTCCAGCAAGAAGCGCGCTTTCGAGCAAGCAGGCTTGATCTTCGAGAACAATTGCGGCATTGCCCGCTCGACCGTTTCGGACAATCTGTTTGCCCGTGAACGGCTGGGTTCCACCGGCCTGGGCCATGGCGTGGCCGTGCCGCATGGCCGCGTCAAGGGGGCGAAAACCCTGAAGTCGCCGCTGGCGGCATTCGTGCGACTGGCCGAACCCATCCCGTTCGAATCGCCGGACGGCAAGCCCGTGAACCTGCTGTTCTTCCTGCTGATTCCCGACCACGTGACGCAGCAGCACCTGGAAATCCTGTCCGAGATCGCGGAAATGTTTTCCGACGATGCATTCCGGCAAGCGCTCAGTACCGACCCGGATCCCAGTTCCGTGTATCGCCGCATCGTCAACTGGCAACCCAGCTTGCAGGCGGCAGGTTAAACTGGGGCTTCTCTTCTTTCCATAAGATAAGCCCATGCTGCAGAATCCCCTGACGATCCAACGCCTCTACGACGACAATCGGGAAACTTTGCAACTGGGCTGGTTCGCCGGCTTTCCCGGCGGCGAACGCACGATCTCCGGCGATGCCGCTTCGGCCGCCGACCAGGTGGGCCACCTGAACACGATCCACCCTGGCCGCATCCAGGTGTTCGGCCACCAGGAAATCAATTATTACCACCGGCTCAAGGCACTCACGCGCGCCCATGTCATCGGCGAACTGATCGCCGGCGGGCCGCCGGCGCTGATCGTCGCGCAGGGGCTGGAAACGCCGCCCGATATCCTGGCGATCTGCGACGAAAAGAACATCCCGCTGTTTTCCACGCCGCTGCCGGCGGCGCAGGTCATCGACTTCCTGCGCGTCTACCTGTCCAAGAAGCTGGCGCAACGGATCATCATGCACGGCGTGTTCATGGACGTGCTGGGCGT
>DASVVD010000658.1:0-2473 GCA_036386715.1 Pseudoduganella sp. | reverse complement strand
TGACCGACCTGGGCTTCCGCAAGCCGACCGCGCTGCCGCTGTCGAGCGTGCGCGGCGGCCTGCTGCTGGGCAGCCAGGCCGACTGGATCCGCTTTGCCGAATCCGGCGTGGAAGCCCTGCTGGCCAACGGCTGGCAGGTCGAGAAAACGCCGAAATACCGCTACGACTTCACCACGGTCGACGACTGGTATGCCGAGATCGAGGAAGAAGGCCCGGAAACCGGCAATGCCTGGTTCGAGCTGGAGCTGGGCATCACCGTGGGCGACGAACGGGTGCCGCTGCTGCCCGTGCTGGTGCAGATGATCCGCAACATGCCGCACGATTTTTCCGCCAAGGCGCTGTCGGTGCACGGCGAAACCGACCAGATGCTGGCCACGCTGCCGGGTGGCACGCGCGTGGCGCTGCCGTGGGCGCGCGTGAAGCCGATCCTGGGCACGCTGGGCGAGCTGTACTTCAATGACAAGATCCGCCACTCCGTTCGCATGAGCACGCTCGATGCGGCGCGGCTGGACGAACTGGCCCGCACGGGCCAGTTCAGCTGGACGGGCGGCGAGGAAGTGCGTGAAATGGGCCGCCGGCTCAACCAGTTCTCGGCGGTCAAGCGCGTGGAGACGCCGGCCAGCCTGCAGGCCACGCTGCGCGATTACCAGTCCGAAGGCCTGGCATGGATGCAGTTCCTGCGCGAATACGGCCTGGCCGGCATCCTGGCCGACGACATGGGCCTGGGCAAGACGGTACAAACGCTGGCGCACATCCTGGTCGAGAAGGACTCGGGCCGGATGACGCATCCCACGCTCGTCATCGCCCCCACTTCGCTGATGGGCAACTGGCAGGACGAAGCGGCCCGCTTTGCGCCCAGCCTGAAAGTACTGCTGCTGCAAGGCAAGGACCGCGCCGAGATGTTCGACAAGATCCCGCAAGCGGACCTGGTGCTGACCACCTACGCGCTGCTGCCGCGCGACGAGGAAAAGCTGCGCGAGCACGACTTCCACATGGTGATCCTGGACGAATCGCATTACATCAAGAACACCCGCTCGAAGGCCGCGCAGAGCGCCGGCCTGCTGCGCGCGAAGCACCGCCTGTGCCTGTCCGGCACGCCGCTGGAAAACCACCTGGGCGAGCTGTGGTCGCAGTTCCACTTCTTGCTGCCGGGCCTGCTGGGCGATGAGAAAGCGTTCAATTCCCAGTTCCGCCACCCGATCGAGCGGCAGGACGACCCGCTGCGCCGGATGCTGTTGAACCGCCGGATCAAGCCCTTCCTGCTGCGCCGCACGAAAGACAGCGTGGCCAAGGAACTGCCGCCGAAGACGGAAATGGTGCGCAAGGTCGAGCTCACCGGCGCCCAGCGCGACCTGTACGAGACCGTGCGGCTGGCCATGGACCAGAAGGTGCGCGAGGAAATCGACCGCAAGGGCGTGGCCCGCAGCCAGATCGTGATCCTCGAAGCGCTGTTGAAACTGCGCCAGGTGTGCTGCGACCCGCGCCTGGTGAAATCGCTGTCCACCCGCAAGCAGCAGGCCGCCGGTTCGGCCAAGCTGGCCGACCTGATGCAGATGCTCGAAGACTTGCTGGAAGAAAACCGCAAGATCCTCGTCTTCTCGCAGTTCACGTCGATGCTGGAACTGATCCAGGAGGAACTGGACTCGCGCGATATCCCGTACGCGCTGCTGACCGGCGAAACGCGCGACCGTGGCGCCCAGGTGGCGGCGTTCCAGCAGGGCGCGGTGCCGATCTTCCTGATCAGCCTGAAAGCCGGCGGCGTGGGCCTGAACCTGACCGCGGCCGACACCGTGATCCACTATGACCCATGGTGGAACCCGGCCGCCGAGCAGCAGGCCACCGACCGCGCCTGGCGCATCGGGCAGGACAAGCCGGTGTTCGTCTACAAGCTGATCGCCAAGGGCACGCTGGAAGAAAAGATCCAGGTGCTGCAGCAGAAGAAGGCCGACCTGGCGCAATCCGTGCTGGCCGAAGGCGAATCGCAGAAGATGGCGCTGACCCAGGAAGACCTGCAGCAGATCTTTGCGCCGCTGGCCGACTGATGGACGCGGCCGACAATGGATGAGGCGTCGATGCATGAGGCCGACTACAGGCTGCTGCTCGAGCACGGCACGGGCATCCACTGGATGCTCGACTGCGCGACCGGGCAACTGCTGTATGTCAGCCCGGCCGCCGCGCGGTGCTTCGGCTGGCCCTTGGCAGAGGTGAATGCGCGCGCCCAGGCACTGGCCGGCCCCTTGCTGCTGCAGCTGCCGGAGCGGCTGGCGCGCTTCCGGCGGGGCGACGACAGCCGCCGCACCCTGCTGCGCGAGACGGAACTGGAAGGCATTCCCGTGGAGATTGAATCCACGCTCGTCGAGGCAGGGCGCCTGGTCGGCGTGGTGCGCGATATCAGCCACCTGCGCAGCACCCGGCGCGCGTTCGAGGAAGAGCGGAAAAAATTCACGTCGATGCTGTCGCATGAATTCCGCTC
>DASVVD010000657.1:0-2315 GCA_036386715.1 Pseudoduganella sp. | reverse complement strand
GCCGCCCCCATTTCCCGCCCTTTCGCAAGGCGAAAGGGCCACGGCCATTCTCTAGAATCTCCCAGGTCGACGGATCTTCCAGTGCGCCAGCGTGCAAGGCGCCCACTGCCGGATTGCCGTCGCCCAGCCGATTCCTGTTCTCCACCAACCGAGGGAAATGCCATGTTCCAGTCCGAAAAAGACCAACCCAGCCTGCCACGCCGCTCCGCCATGGTCAACGGCGCGCTGGCCGCCGCGAGCGCGGTCGCCGCCACCCTGCCCCTCGCGGCCAGCGCCGAAAGTGCCGCCGTCCCGGGCGGCAAAGTGCTCAAGAGCGGCAGCACCATCACGACCCGCGATGGCGTGGAGATCTACTTCAAGGACTGGGGCCCGCGCAACGGCCAGCCGGTAATCCTTACCCATGGCTGGCCGCAGAACGCCGACAGCTGGGAGTCGGCGGCCTTCCACCTGGCCAGCAACGGCTTCCGCGTGATCACGCCGGACCGCCGCGGACACGGCCGCTCCAGCCAGCCCTGGGAAGGCAACGACATGGACCACTATGCCGACGACCTGGCCCAGCTGATCGAAGCGCTCAAGCTGCAGGACATCATCCTGGGCGGCTTCTCGACCGGTGGCGGCGAAGTGGCGCGCTACGTGGGCCGGCATGGCACGCGGCGCATCGCCAAGCTGGCGCTGGTGTCGGCCGTGACACCCTACATGGTGCAGGCCGACGACAACCCGGGCGGCATGCCGATCGCGGTGTTCGACGGCATCCGCGCGGCCTCGCTGGCCAATCGCGGCCAGCTGTACCTGGACTTCGCGGCCGGTCCGTTCTTCAATTTCAACCAGCCCGGCGCCACGCCGTCGCAGGGGCTGATCGACGCCTTCTTCAACCAGGGCATGCAGGCCGGCCTGAAGAACACGTACGACTGCGTGGCCGCCTTTGCGCAGACCGATTTCCGGCCGGACCTGGCGAAGTTCGACAAGCCGACCCTGATCGTGCACGGCGAAGGCGACCAGGTGGTGCCGATCGACGTGGGTGGGCGCGCGGCCGCGAGACACGTTCCGCAGGCAAAGCTGATCACCTACCCCGGTGCGCCGCATGCGCTGGTGGAAACGCACAAGGCGCAGTTCAATGCCGACCTGCTGGCCTGGGCCAAGTCCTGAATCAGGTCCACAGGCGCAGCGGCAGCAGGCCCCAGGCCGCAAGCAGCACGGCCAGCTGCAGCACGGCCAGCATGGCCACCGCCGCGGCGCTTTGAGCGGGCCTGCTGCGCAGGGCCGTCGCCAGGCCGACGAGCATCGTCACCGGCAGCGCGGCGGTGACGGCTGCGAGCAGGCCGCTGGCCAGCGTGAGGTCGCCCAGCTGCAGGAACGATTGCCGGTAAAAGAACGGCACGGGCAGCAACAGGGCCAGCATACCGGCGAACGGCGCCAGCAGCGGATCGCGCAGCACCATGCGCCGCCTTGCCAGCCGCATGCCTCCGATTGCCACGATACAGGCCAGCCCGATCACGCCGGCGGCGATGCTGGTCCACAACGCGGCCAGGCGCAGCAGTGAAACCTGTTCATACCGTTGCGTTCCGCTGCTGATCACGCGCGTGCCTTCGGCGGAAACCAGCAGCGCGTGCGATGCCAGGATCTTGCCGGGAGCACGGAACAGCGAACCGCCCAGGTGGCGCAGTTCGACCGCGGCAGACTGGAACGGTTGCAGGCGCAACCCTTCCCCATCGGCGCTCACATGCACGAAGTTGAATGCCGTATCGACCAGGCGCATGGTCTCGAAGCGCACCGGCGACGGGATGTAGAAGCCCTGCCATGCCCGGGTATCGAAAGGTGGCGCCATGCCCGATGCCGATGCCCGCGCCGGTACGAGCGCAGGCGCAGGCATGGCGTGCTGCAGCGAGCGGATGAAGATGCCGTCGAAACGGGCATGGTCGGCGGTCTCGCTGTCGGTATTGAACGCGATGAAAAACCCCTGCCGTATATCGGGAAATATGCACAGCATTGCCCGAAAGCCGAGGGTGCTGCCGCCGTGGCATTTGGCGAGCGCGCCGTGGCGGTCGATCCGGCGCAGCCCCAGGGCATAACCGACGCGCAGGCCGGCGCGCGCCGCTTCGGTGCCGGCTGGTTCGCCCATCCGGTGCAGCAGCGCGGGATCGATGAATGGCTGGCCGCCAGCCGTGCCGTCGCCCATGAGGAAGCGCGCGAAGCCGCCCATGTCGGCGGCCGTGGTCGTAAACTGGCCGGCCGGGCGTATCCACGACGGCACGGCGGCCTGCGTAGCGCCGTTCTCGAAGTGCCCCACGGCCAGGCGCGCATCGCCGGCCTGCGAG
>DASVVD010000656.1:0-5588 GCA_036386715.1 Pseudoduganella sp. | reverse complement strand
ATGCCAGAAGGTGCGCCATCCGGAGGCGCCGAGAACCAGGGCCGCCTCTTCTTCTTCGCTGCCCTGCGACTGCATCAGCGGAATCAGTTCGCGCGCGACGAATGGAAAGGTGACGAATACCGTCGCCAGCACGATGCCCGGAACCGCGAACAGAATCTTGATGTCGTGTTCGCGCAGCCAGGGACCGAACCAGCCCTGCGCGCCGAACAGCAGCACATAGATCAGGCCCGAGATCACCGGCGACACGGAAAACGGCAGGTCGATCAGCGTCAGCAGCAGGCTCTTGCCGCGGAATTCGAACTTGGCGATCGCCCACGATGCGGCCACCCCGAACACCAGGTTCAGCGGCACCGCGATGGCCGCCGTGATCAGCGTGAGCTTGATGGCGGCAATGGCGTCGTCCTCGCGGATCGATTCCAGGTAGACGTCGAGGCCTTTCTTCAGCGCCTCGGCGAACACCGCGATCAGCGGTACGAACAGGAACAGCGTGAGGAACGCCAGCGCCACGGTGATCAGCGCATAGCGCACCCAGCGCGGTTCCAGTAATTCGGAGACAGAGGGCAGTTCACCCCGGGAAGTTCCACTCATTTATTTTTTACCCGACTTTCCGCGGGCCCAGGCCTGCAACAGGTTAATAGCCAACAGCATGAGGAACGACGCGACCAGCATGACGACGGCGATCGCCGTGGCGCCCGCGTAATCGTATTGTTCCAGCTTGGTGATGATGAACAGCGGGGTGATTTCGGAAACCATCGGCATGTTGCCGGCAATGAAGATCACCGAGCCGTATTCGCCGGTGGCGCGCGCGAACGCGAGCGCGAAGCCCGTCATCAGCGACGGCAGCACGGTCGGGAACACCACCTTGGAAAAAGTTTGCCAGGACGAGGCGCCCAGCGAGGCGGCCGCCTCTTCCAGCTCGCGCTCGGCATCTTCCAGCACCGGCTGCACCGTGCGCACCACGAACGGCAGGCCGATGAAGGTCAGCGCCAGCACCACGCCGATCGGCGTGAATGCCACCTTGATGCCCAGCGTGCCTTCGACGAACCGGCCGATCCAGCCGTTTGCCGAATACAGCGCCGTCAGCGTGATGCCGGCCACCGCGGTCGGCAGCGCGAACGGCAGGTCGACCAGCGCATCGATGAAACGCTTGCCCGGGAAACGGTAGCGCACCAGCACCCAGGCCACGATGCCGCCGAACACCACGTTGATCGCGGCACCGATCAGCGAGGCGCCGAACGTCAACCGGTAGGAGGCCATCACCCGCTCGGACGTGACGGCGCTCCAGAAGCCTTCCCACGTCATGGTGAAGGTCTTCAGGAACAGGGCCGACAACGGAATCAGCACGATCAGCGTCAGGTAGAAGATCGTGAAGCCCAGCGAGAGCTTGAAGCCCGGCATCACCCGGTACGGCGCCCGCTTCCTGGCTTCGAACGGTACCGGTTGCGCAACCGGCAGTACTGCAGACATGGTGGCCTCTTATTACATTTTCGGATATTGAGGCCGCAGTCTCGCATCCGGGCGTTATAAACCAAACTAACCTTTTGTCATTTGCTTAGATGCAGGAACCGATATAACGCAGCGGTGCGGGCTGGCGGGGCGTAAGCCACGAAATATTTCCTAAAATCGGGGACTGTCCCTTTTTTCAGGAAATGTTCCAAAAGATGGGGACTGTCCCCTATGATTTTTTACAACAAAATGACCGCTTTTGCGTTTGAGGCCGAATCGAGACCTTATGAATCCTGGGAGCCGAAGCTTTGGAAAGGCTGGGGACTGTCCCCTTTTTCAGGAAAGATTTCCAGGAAAGAGGGACAGTCCCCGGCATTTTTTGGCAACAAAAAACCCGGGCTAGCCCGGGTTTTTGCGAAGCGCCAGCGATTACTTGTTCGGTTGCGGCGTCAGGCGCAGGTACGGTTTCGGGGCGGTAAAGCCTTTCGGGTACTTCTGCTTGATGACTTCCGGATCCTGCACGGTCAGCGGGATGATGACGTCGTCGCCGTCCTTCCAGTTGCCCGGGGTGGCCACGGTGTGCTTGTCGGTCAGCTGCAGCGCGTCGATCACGCGCAGGATTTCATCGAAGTTGCGGCCGGTGCTCATCGGGTAGGTGATCTGCAGGCGGATCTTCTTGGCCGGGTCGATCACGAACAGCGAGCGCACGGTGGCGGTGGCCGATTGTTCCGGGTGGATCATGTCGTACAGCGTGGCCACTGATTTGTCGGCGTCGGCGATGATCGGGAAGCCGACCACGGTCTGCTGCGTTTCCTCGATATCCTTGATCCACTCCTTGTGCGCCTCGGCCGGGTCGACGGACAGCGCAATGGCTTTCACGTTGCGCTGGTCGAACTCGGGCTTGAGCTTCGCGGTCAGGCCCAGTTCCGTGGTGCACACAGGCGTGAAATCGGCCGGGTGCGAGAACAGCACGACCCACGAATCGCCGGCCCACTCGTGGAACTTGATGCGGCCAATGGAAGAATCCTGCTCGAAATCGGGGGCGATGTCGCCAAGGCGTAACGTCATGAGAAGCTCCAGTTCCAGTGATAGACAAAAATCAATATTGTATTGTTCTTACATTGTGCGCGCGTTCCGCCAGCAATTGCAACTGCTGCTGGCCGAACAGCCAGTCCTTCAATCCCGATTCGGCATTGATGTGGCCGAGCGCACCGCCATCGATGAACGTGCTGCCCCAGCGCGCCGCCCACTGGCGTGCGCGTTCGAGCGGCATCCACGGGTCGTTCGTGCTGGCGACCATGATCGAAGGGATGGGCAATGCCGTATCCGGCAGCAGCGCGGCGACGCCGAACTTCTCCGGGTCGGCCGGCGCCACCAGCAGCAGGCCGGCGACATGGCCCGCATCGCGCGCCACGCTGTGCACCGAGGCCAGGCAGCCGAAGCTGTGCGCCACGATCAGCGTGGGGCGCGTATCGCGCTGCCGGACCTGGTCCACCCGCGCACTCCAGATCGGCAGGATCGGATCGGCCCAGTCATCCTGCCCGACCCGCTCGAACCCGGGATACAGGCGCTGCCAGCGGCTCTGCCAGTGTTCCGGGCCGCTGTTGTGCAGGCCGGGTGCCACCAGGACGCGGAACCGCGAAAAATTGCCTGGCATATGCCCTCCTCCCGGTTCATCCATGACGGCTGATTTTACTTCTGGTAGATCTGGTCGAACACGCCACCATCGGCGAAGTGCGTCTTCTGCGCCTTGGCCCAGTCACCGGCCACGTCGCCGATCGTGAACAGCTTCACGGCCGGGAACTGGGCAGCGAATTTCTTCGCCTCTTTTTCCACCGTCGGGCGGTAGTAGTTCTTGGCGATGATTTCCTGCGCGCCGTCGGTATACAGGAAGTTCAGGTAAGCCTCGGCCACCTTGCGGGTGCCGCGCTTGTCGACCACCTTGTCGACCACCGCCACCGGCGGTTCGGCCAGGATCGATACGGAAGGCGCCACGATCTCGAACTTGTCCGGGCCCAGTTCCTTGATCGCCAGCAGCGCTTCGTTTTCCCAGGCCAGCAGCACGTCGCCGATACCGCGTTCGACGAACGTGGTGGTGGCGCCGCGCGCGCCCGAATCGAGCACCGGCACGTTCTTGTACAGTTTTTTCAGGTACTCACGCGCGCTGGCATCGGTGCCGCCCGGCTGGCGCAGTGCATAGCCGTAGGCGGCCAGGTGGTTCCAGCGCGCACCGCCGGAGGTTTTCGGATTCGGCGTGATCACCGCCACGCCAGGCTTGACCAGGTCGCCCCAGTCCTTGATGCCTTTCGGGTTGCCCTTGCGGACCAGGAACACGATGGTCGAGCTGTAAGGCGTGGAATTCTTCGCCAGACGTTTCTGCCAGTCCTTGTTGATCAGGCCTTTCTCGGCGATCGCATCGATGTCGTACGCCAGCGCCAGCGTGACGACATCGGCCTGCAGGCCGTCGATCACCGAGCGGCCCTGCTTGCCGGAGCCGCCATGCGACTGCTTGACCTTGACGTCGTCGCCCGTCTTTGCCTTCCACTCCTTGGCGAAGGCCGCGTTGACGTCCTGGTACAGCTCCCGCGTTGGATCGTACGATACATTGAGCAGGGTGATTTCAGCCGCGTGTGCGGTCAGCGATACGGCGAGGGTCGTAACAACTGCAGCGGCCAGTGTGGAAAGTTTCTTGGACAACATCTGATTCCCCTTATGTTTGGAGAACGCAGATTAGCTGTTGAGCTTATGATTGAGAACGAACATTTTGACGCTTCGTTATGAGAAAAGCGCATATGAACCGTTGCCAGGCCGGCTTACCAGAACCGCGTGAACAACACCACGGCCCAGGTGGCCCCTGCCAGCAGGCAGGCCAGCATGACGGCCGCACTGCCCAGGTCCTTGGCATTTTTCGACAGGGGATGGCGTTCCAGCGACACACGGTCGACAATCGCCTCGATCGCCGAATTGATCAGCTCGACGATCAGCACCAGCACCATCACAGCGATCAGCGCCAGCTTCTGGAAGGCGGAAACGGGCAGCCCCAGCGCAACCACGGCGGCCACCGTAAACAGGATGAGCTCCTGCCGGAAGGCGTGTTCATGGCGCCACGCCGTCTGCAGGCCGTCGCGCGAATAGGAACACGCCGCCAGGATGCGCCTGAGGCCGCCTTTGCTCTTGAATTCGCTGACTGGCTGGGACATGGGATCACCGTAGATTGAGGTGCGCCATTATAGCCACCCGACTTCGCAGACCTGCTGCAATTCCCAATTTTTTCACATCATGGTATAAATAAGCCGACACATACTGCACCGCACCAACCACATCATGAAAATCGAATCCGTTCCAGAACAAAAAACGACCATCCAGGTCATCGAACGCATGGTGGGCCTGCTCGATGCACTGGCAAAATACCCCGACCCGGTCAGCCTGAAGGAATTATCGAAGGTATCGGGCCTGCACCCGTCAACCGCGCACCGCATCCTGAACGACCTGGTACTGACGCGTTTCGTCGACCGTATCGAACCCGGTACTTACCGTCTCGGCATGCGCCTGCTGGAACTGGGCAATGTCGTCAAGAGCCGGCTCTCGGTACGCGAGGCCGCGCTGGACTTCATGCGCGCACTGCACAAGAAGACGCAGCAGACCATCAACCTGTCGGTGCGCCAGGGCGACGAGATCGTCTACATCGACCGCGCTTTCTCGGAGCGCTCCGGCATGCAGGTGGTGCGCGCGATCGGCGGCCGCGGGCCGCTGCACCTGACATCGACGGGCAAGCTGTTCCTGTCGGTCGACGAAGCCAAGGCGATTCGCGCCTATGCCACCCGCACCGGGCTGGCGGGGCACAACAAGAATTCGATCACGGACCTGGCGCGGCTCGAACGCGAGCTCTCGCTGGTGCGTTCGCGCGGCTATGCGCGCGACAACGAGGAACTGGAACTGGGCGTGCGCTGCATGGCCGCGGGCATCCACGACGACAGCGGCAAGCTGGTGGCCGGGCTGTCGATCTCGGCGCCGGCCGACCGCCTGCAGGACGACTGGGTCGAAGACCTGGTCAATACCGCCAGCCAGATCTCGGCCACGCTGGGCTACATGCCGGCCGCGGAGTGAGTCATCGTGGCGCCATTGCCGCTGATTACCGAGCT
>DASVVD010000655.1:0-11197 GCA_036386715.1 Pseudoduganella sp. | reverse complement strand
ACACTGGCCGCACTGGCGGCGGACACGTGAAGCGCTCCCTGCTTGCCTGCCTGCTGGCTGCCCTGTGCGGCACTGCCGGCGCCCGGGAGCCGGCCGACGCCGCCCCGGCCGCGCCGGCCGAACAACGCCCGCAAGGAGATGTCCGCAATCCCGAGATGTACCGCGAAGCCCTGCGGCTGATCAGCGAAGGCCACGCCGACGAAGCCGCCGTGCTGCTGCAGCGCTTCCTCGAGCAGGAACCCGAGCATGCCGGGGCATGGCTCGACCTGGCCCTCAGCGAATGCGAGCTCGGCAATGCAGCCGAGGCGGAACGGCTGTTCGCCGCGATCGTGGCGCGCTTCGATCCGCCGCCGGGCATCCTGGAAGTCATCGCCGCCCGCCGTGCCGAAGGGTGTCGGCGCGTCTATATCCGCCCGGCGTCCTGGCTGCTGAGCACTTCGCGCGGCCGCAGCGACAACGTCAACCAGGGTGCCAGCAGTCCCACGGGCAGCCTCGGCAGCGGCAGCAACCAGACCGAATTCGAACTGGATCCGTCGTTCCTGCCGAAAGCCGACAGTTACACGACCGCCACCGCGTCGTTCCTGCAACCGCTGAACAACAAGGGCACGCTGGCCATCGTG
The DNA here is from genome assembly GCA_036386715.1 of Pseudoduganella sp. Taxonomy (GTDB): domain Bacteria; phylum Pseudomonadota; class Gammaproteobacteria; order Burkholderiales; family Burkholderiaceae_D; genus Rugamonas. The sequence continues at coordinate 10,577 of DASVVD010000655.1, read as the reverse complement.
CAGGCGTTCGCGGTCAGGCACGACCATGTCGACGAACAGGACATGACCTCGGTACTTGCCGCCATAGAACAAGCCTGGAAACCGGGCAACTGGCGGGTACGCGGCACGGTTGCCTATGGCGCTTCCATGCTCGGCGGCGTGCTGTACCAGCGCCAGCAGCAGGCGCAGGTGCGGGTCACCCCGCCGCTGCCGCTGCCGAAGAACCTGGACCTGACCGTGGCGGCCAGCCTGAATCATGTCAGCTACCCCACCCGGGAAAGCTACGACGGCAATACCTGGGAACTGGGCAGCACGCTCACCTGGCGCAACAGCCGTAACCAGGTGCAGCTGACATTGAGCGGGCTGAAGGATAACGGCGAAGCCAGCCGCCCCGGGGGCGACCGCAGGGGCGGATTCGGCAACCTGCAATGGTACACTTCACTGGGCAGTGGCTGGCTCGCGGAAGCTGGGCTCAGCCACCAGGTATGGTTCGGCAGCGAGGTCTATTCGTCCGGGCTGATCGATGTGGTGCGGCGCCAGCGCACCACCACCGGCCGGGGCGCCGTGCAGTATTATTTCCGCCCCAACTACAGCCTGTACATGGAAGCGCGCGCCACGCGCAACCACGAGAATATCGGGCTGTTTCAATATAATGTTCGCTCAGTCCAGTTCGGCTTGCGCTGGGATAATTTTTAACGTTTGCAAGTATCGCTGGAGCTGTAGCATGGTGGGCTGGGAAGTCGCAGTATTTGCCGTTGTCATCACCGGCGTGGCCGTGGGGTGCCTGATCCCCACGCACTGGATGCGGCCGTTGCCGCATGACAAGTGGCTGCATTTCGGCGCCTATGGCGGCCTTGCCGCCCTGGCGGCCCTGATCGCGCCGGGATGGAACGAATTGGGTTATTGGTTGCTGGGCCTGCTGTTGGCGGGCTGGCTGATCGAGGTGCTGCAGATGCTGGTACCCGGCCGCAGCTTCTGCTGGCGCGACATGGGTGCCAATGCGGCGGGCATTGCCTGCGCCGCTGCCGGCACTTTCCTGCTGAAACTTGTACTGTAGAGATGACAAGCAAACCACAAAGCGAGTTCGTGACACGGAATGCCCCGCCCAGCGCCGATATGGCTACGGCGCCGGCGCCCGGCGAATCGTCCCAGGTCCATTTGCAGATCCACCTGCGCAAGATTCCGCTGCTCGCCGAGCTCAGCGACGATGAAATGGGGCGCGTCAAAGCCGACATCCGCATCCGCCAGTATGCCAAGCGCGACGTGGTGCTGCAAAAAGGCGCCCCGGGCGACAGCCTGCTGTTCCTGCTGACCGGTACGTTGCAGGTCATCGACATTACCGAGGATGGCCGCGCGATCGGGTTGCGCCTGCTACAGCCCGGCAATTTCTTCGGCGAGATCGCCGTCATCAACGGCACCATGCGCTCGGCTTCCGTGGTGGCGCTCACGCCGGTGCTGGTGGCGCTGCTGCCGCGCCACACCGCACTGCACCTGTTCGCGCATTCGCCACCCGTGGCCAACCAGATGCTGCGTTTCCTGGCCGAGAAGGTGCAGCGCGATTCCGAATTCCGCGCCCTGCTCAGCATCAGCAACACGGCGCGCCGCATCTACAGCTTCATCAACCTGCTCAAGCAGACCAAGGAAGGCAATATCCAGGTGGTGGAAAACCTGCCGACGCACCAGGATATCGCCAACATGATCAATACCAGCCGCGAAACCGTCACGCGCACGCTGGTCGCGCTGGTCCAGCAGGGCATCGTGGAAAAAGGCACGCACCGGCTCATCATCGTCAAGCCGGAAGCATTGCAGAAACTGGTCGAAGGGTAGCGGGCAGCGGCGTCCGACGCCGCGAAAATCGCTTTTGAGAAAGTTGCTTATGCTATAATTCGTGCTTTTTTTGCGCATATGCCACTGCAAAACCTCTTCGCTGGAAGGGCGCCATGATCTCTTCCGCCATGCTCAGCGGTGTCTGGCGCTATCGCGGCTTCATCAGCGGCAGCCTGAAGCGCGAATTCCAGTCCAAATACCGTAATTCCCTGCTCGGCGCCACCTGGACGGTGCTCAACCCCCTCGCGATGATCGTGGTGTACACGGTGATTTTCGCGCAGGTGATGCACAATCGCATGCAGGGCCTCGACTCCACGTTCTCCTACAGTATCTACCTGTGTGCCGGCGTGCTGACCTGGGGGCTGTTCGCCGAGATCACCGGGCGCGCGCAGGCCGTGTTCCTCGAGAATGCCAACCTGATCAAGAAGCTGCAGTTCCCGCGCATCTGCCTGCCGATCATCGTGGTGCTCAATGCGCTGCTGAACTTCGCCATCATTTTTGGCCTGTTCACGATCTTTTTGGTGGTCACGGACAATTTCCCCGGCTGGGTGTTCCTGGCGCTGGTGCCGGTACTCGCGGTGCTGATCCTGTTTTCGATCGGCATCGGCATGATCCTGGGCGTGCTGAACGTGTTCTTCCGCGACGTGGGCCAGTTCTTCACGATCCTGCTGCAGTTCTGGTTCTGGTTCACGCCGATCGTGTATTCGCCGCACATCCTGCCGCAAGGGGTGCGCGACCTTCTCAAATATAACCCGATGGCGCCGGTGATCATGGCCTGCCAGAGCATCCTCGTGTACGGCCGCATGCCGGACTGGGCAAGCCTGGTGCCGGTCACGGTGCTGGCCGTGGTGTTCTGCATGCTGGGCATGCATCTGTTCCGCAAGCGTGCGGGTGAAATGGTGGACGAACTGTAATGGGCAGCATCCGCGTCAAGCAACTGGGCAAGGCCTACAAGATCTACGACAAGCGCTGGCACCGGCTGGCCGAATGGGTCATGCCGTTCCGCGGCCCGCGCCACCACAGCAAATGGGTACTGCACGACATCAGCTTCCAGCTGGCGCCGGGCGAGGCGGTGGGCATCATCGGCATCAACGGCGCCGGCAAGAGCACGCTGCTCAAGCTGATCACCGGCACCGCGCAGCCCACCACCGGCAGCGTGGCCATCGACGGCCGCGTGGCCGCGCTGCTGGAACTGGGCATGGGTTTCCACCCCGACTTCACCGGGCGGCAGAACGTGTTCATGGCCGGCCAGCTGATCGGCCTCACGGTCGACGAGATCACCACGCTGATGCCGGAGATCGAAGCCTTCGCCGACATCGGCGACTATATCGACCAGCCGGTACGCGTGTATTCCTCCGGCATGCAGATGCGGCTGGCCTTCTCCGTGGCCACCGCGCGCCGCCCGGACGTGCTGATCGTCGACGAAGCGCTGTCGGTGGGCGATGCCTATTTCCAGCACAAGAGCTTCGACCGCATCCGCGCGTTCCGCAAGCTGGGCACCACGCTGCTGATCGTGAGCCATGACCGTGCCGCCATGCAGTCGATCTGCGACCGCGCGATCCTGCTCGACCGCGGCCGGCTGGCCAAGCAGGGCACGCCCGAAGAAGTAATGGACTACTACAACGCGCTGATCGCCGAGCGCGAAGGCAGCACGGTGGAACAGACCGTGACCGCCGAAGGCCGCACGCAGACCACGTCCGGCAGCGGCGAGGCCACCGTCACCGAGATCGTCATGGAAAACGAGGCCGGCCAGGTCGCCGAGATCCTCAACGTGGGCACGGCCGTCACGCTGCGCGTGAAGGTGAAGGTGCATGCCGACCTGGAGCGCCTGGTGCTCGGCTACATGATCAAGGACCGGCTGGGCCAGCCGATCTACGGCACCAACACGCACTACATGCAGCACCCGATGGAAAACCTGAAGGCCGGCGAAACGCTGGAATACCGCTTCCGCTTCCCGCTGAACCTGGGCCCTGGCAGCTATGCCGTGACCACCGCGCTGACCAGCAGCGAAACCCACCTGGCCAACAATTACGAGTGGCGCGACCTGGCCCTGCTGTTCATCGTCACGAACATGAACCGCCGCGAGTTCGTCGGCAGCAGCTGGATCGAACCGGCGGTGGAGATCTCCCGATGAGCCAGCCTTTCTACCGCGCCTTCGAAGACCGCTACCGCGGTTCGCGCGAGACCATCAAGGAGCGCCTGCGCGCCTACCTGCCCTTCCTGCGCCCGCTGGCCGGCGCGCAGGCGCCGACGCTGGACCTGGGCTGCGGTCGCGGCGAATGGCTCGAACTGCTGGGCGAACACGGGTTCGCGGCACGCGGCATCGATCTCGACGACGGCATGCTGGCCGCCTGCATCGAACGCGGCCTGGATGTGGCAAACATGGATGCGCTGGCAGCATTGCGCGCGCAGCCGGACGGCAGCCTGGCGCTGGTCTCGGCGTTTCACCTGGTCGAGCACATTCCATTCGACCTGGTGCGCCAGCTGATCGACGAGGCGCTGCGCGTCCTGCAGCCGGGCGGCCTGCTGATCATGGAAACGCCGAACCCGGAAAACCTGGTGGTCGGTGCCTCCGATTTCTATACCGATCCGTCGCACGAGCGCCCCATTCCGCCGAACCTGCTGGCGTTCGCCGTCGAGCATGGCGGCTTCGCGCGCCACAAGGTGGTGCGGCTGCAGGAAGACCCGCAGCTGCGCCAGGGCGGCCGCGTGGTGCTCACCGCCGTGCTGCAGGGCGCCAGCCCGGACTACAGCGTGGTAGCGCAAAAGGCCGCCGCACCGGCCCTGCTGGCGCCGTTCGATGCCGCGTTCGGCGCCGACTACGGCATCGACATGCGGCAGCTGGCGGCCCGCTACGAAGACCAGCTCGATGGCGAACTGGCCGCCGTGCATCGCATCTTTGCGCAGTTCGAGCAGCGCATCTCCGCCGACCGCGCCAGTTCCGCCACCGAGGCAGAGGATCTGCGCGTGGCGCAGCAGGCCACCAGCCAGACCGTCCAGCACACCGCCGGAGTGGCGGACGCGCATGCCCGGCGGCTGGTCGAACTGGGCCTGCTGCTGGAACGGACGCTGGCCGAACTGGATGCCGAGCGCCGCCGCGTGTCCGCGCTGGAACACGAGAACGGCATGACCCGGCAGCAGCTGGCCGAGGTGGCCAGGGCGATGGCCATGCGCGACGAAGAACTGAACGCGCGCGATGAAGTGCGGCACAAGCGGATCGAGGACCTGGCCTGGCGCATCGCGCACAACGAAGAGCGCATGAACAGTTATGCGCAGCAGATCACCGCGCTGCTCGACAGCACGTCGTGGCGCATCACCGCGCCGATGCGCAGCGCAATGACCCTGGTCTACCGGCTGCGCTCGGCCGTGCGCGATGGCCGTGTCGGCAGCGGCCTGAAAACGCGCGGCAAGCGGGTGCTGCGCAGCACCGGCAGCGCGGTGCTGCGGCGCCCGCGCCTGAAGAACTGGGTGCGCGCCGCGTTGCGGCACGTGCCCGCGCTGGAATCGCGCCTGTATGCGCTCATGCTCGACAACAGCGGCGCGGCAGCCCGCCTGGTGCTCGAGGAAGAACCGGGCGAGCTGTCGCCCCGGGCAGCACGTATCTACAAGCAATTGAAACAGGAACAGGCAAGGATGTCCGATGCGAATAGTCATTGATCTGCAGGGTGCGCAATCGGAGAGCCGGTTCCGCGGCATTGGCCGCTATTCGCTGGGCCTGGGCCTGGGCCTGGCCCGCAACGCCGGCGAACACGAAGTGTGGCTGGTGCTCAACGCGGCGCTGGGCGGCGCGATCGAGGACCTGCGCCAGGCCTTTGCCGGCCTGGTGCCGCCGGAACGCATCTGCGTGTTCGATATCGCCGGCCCCACCGCCGAACTGCATTCGGCCAACGGCTCGCGCGCACGCGCCAGCGAGTTGCTGCGCGAATACGCCATCGCCCGGCTGCAGCCGGACGCCGTGGTGGTCACCAGCCTGTTCGAAGGCTATGTGGATGACAGCATCGTTTCCGTGGGCGCCTTCACGGACGGCGCCGACACCGCCGTGGTGCTGCATGACCTGATCCCGTTCCTGAACCCGGATGCCTACCTGCGCCAGCCGGAACAGCGCAGCTACTACGAACGCAAGATCGCCTCGCTGCGCAAGGCCGGCCTGTTGCTGGCGAACTCGGAGCATTCACGCCAGGAGGCGATCGATGCACTGGGCCTGCCCCCCGGCCAGGTGGTCACGATTTCCACGGCGGTCGAGGAGTCGTTCAGTGCCGGCATGCCCGATCCCGCCAGGCTGCAGGCGGTGCGCGAGCGCTGCGGCATCAAGCGCGCGGTACTGATGTGCGCACCCGGCGGGTTCGATACGCGCAAGAATATCGATGGACTGATTACCGCCTACAGCCTGTTGCCCGGGGCGGTGCGCAGTGCCCACCAGCTCGTGATCGTCAGCCGCATCAACGACAGCGAACGCGAGCGTCTCGAACAGGCGGCGCGCCGCTCGGGCCTGGCGACGGACGAGATGGTGCTGACCGGCTATGTGGACGATGCGGAGCTGATCGACCTGTACCGCAGCGCGGCGCTGTTCGTGTTCCCGTCGCTGCACGAGGGCTTCGGCCTGCCGGTGCTGGAGGCAATGGCCTGCGGCGCCCTGGTGATCGGCTCCGACAGCACCAGCATTCCCGAGGTGATCGGCAACCCGGAGGCGCTGTTCGACGCGCGCCAGCCGTCGGCGATCGCCGCCCTCATCGAACGGGTGCTGGGCGACGCCGCGCTGCAGGAACGCCTGCGCGAGCATGGCCGCAGCCAGGTGCGCAAGTTCAGCTGGGACCTCAGCGCGCGCAAGGCCATCGCCGCGCTGGAAGCCCAGGTTGCCGCCCGCGCAGGGATGGCGCAAAACGCGGCGCAGGCAGCGGGCGCGGCACCGGCCAGGAAGCCGCGCATCGCCTTCCTGTCGCCGCTGCCGCCGGAACGCACCGGCGTGGCCGACTACGCGGTGCGCGTGCTGCCCACGCTGCTGCCGTATTTCGACGTGGAGCTGATCGTGCACCAGCTGCGTGTGGAACTGCCGGCCGAACTGGCCCACCTGCCGCAGCACCCGGTGGCCTGGCTCGACGAGCACCCCGGGTACTACGACCACATCGTCTACCAGTTCGGCAACAGTCCCTACCACAGCCATATGGTGCCGCTGCTGCAACGCCATCCGGGCGTGGTGGTGCTGCACGATTTTTTCCTGTCCAGCATGCTGTCGTACGAGCAGATCACCGGCGCGATGCCGGGCATCTGGACCCAGAGCCTGCTGCACTCGCATGGCTATGCCGCAGTGCAGGCCAGCGCCGTGCCGGATGGCCTGGACAATGCCAAGCACCTCTATCCGTGCAACCTGGAGATCCTGCAGGACGCCAGCCACGTGATCGTGCACTCCGACTACGCACGCGAACTGGCGCGCGACTGGTATGGCCCGCAGGCAGGCGCGGACTGGAGCCCGGCCCAGCTGCCACGCGCGGTACCGGCCGTCAACGACCGCCTGGCCGCGCGCCGCGCATTGGGCATACCGGACGATGCTTTCCTGGTTTGCAACTTCGGCTTCATCGCGCCCACCAAGCATTGCCTCGAGTTGCTGCAGGCATGGATCGCATCGCAGCTGCATGCCGATGCCGCCTGCCACCTCGTGTTCGTGGGCGCCAACCACGGCGGCGATTATGGCCAGGAGCTGACCAGCATCATCCGTGCCGCGGGCACGGACCGCATCCGCATTTCCGGCTGGACGTCGGACGACGATTACCTGCGCTACCTGCAGGCGGCCGACCTGGGCGTGCAGCTGCGCACCGGTTCGCGCGGCGAAACATCCGGCACCGTGCTCGATTGCATGATCTACGGATTGCCGGTCATTATCAATGCCAATGGCGCCATGGCGGAGTTCCCGCACGATGCCGTGTGGATGCTGCCGGATGCGTTCAGCCAGCAGGCGCTGGTCGATGCGCTCGACACGCTGCGCAGCGATACGGTGCGGCGCAAGGCCTTGGGCACCACTGCCTTCGAACTGATGGGCCGCCGCAACAGTCCGGAACGGGTGGGCCTGATGTACCGCGACGCGCTGGCCCATGAAGGCGTGAAGCGCCGGGACAGCCGCGGTGCGCTGGTGCGCGCCCTGCTGTCCACCCCGGGCCTGGAGACGGACGATGCGATGCTGCAGCGCCTGGCGCGCTGCCTGGGGCATGCACCGGACCCGCTGCAGCCGCGCCAGATCCTGCTCGATGTGACGAACATCGCCCAGAACGACCTGAAGACCGGCATCGAGCGCGTCGTGCGCAACCAGCTGATGGAACTGCTGCAGCTGCGCGCCACCGGCTGGCGCGTGGAGCCCGTGTACCTGGACAGCGCCGACGGCCAGCCGCAATACCGCTATGCGCGCAATTACGCGGCGCGCCTGCTCGGCATCGACAACCTGCTGCAGGGCGGCGACCCGGTGGTGGACGTGCAGGCCGGCGACATTTATTACTGCCCCGACCACTCTCCGAACGCGGCCATGCAGGCGGCAAGCAGCGGCCTGTACGCGGCCTGGCGCGCGCGCGGCGTGTCGATCAACTTCGTGATCTACGACCTGCTGCCCGTGCTGAATCCGGAATTCTTCCCGGCCCATGCGGACATCACGCATGGCGCATTCCTCGACTGCGTGGCCGCGGAGGCGGACCGGCTGATCTGCATCTCGCGCGCCGTGCAGGACGACCTGGCCACCTGGCTGGACGGCCGCGACATCCGCCGCCGCCCCGGCCAGCAGCTGACGGCGCTGCACCTGGGCGCCGACCTGGAAACGGACGCGCCGGCGCAAGCCGGCGACGCCATCGCACAATCGCCGGTGGTGCAGCAGGTGGCGGCCCGCCCGAGCTTCCTGATGGTGGGCACGATCGAGCCGCGCAAGGGCCACCTGCAGGCGATCGAGGCCTTCGGGCAGCTGTGGGCGGCAGGCGTGGACGTGAATCTCGTCATCGTCGGCCGCGAAGGCTGGAAACCGCTGGCGCAGTCGGAGCGGCGCACCATTCCGCGCATCGTGCAGGCCTTGCGCGAGCACCCGGAGCTGGGCAAGCGCCTGCTGTGGCTGGAAGGCATCGACGACGCCACGCTGCAGGGCGTCTACCAGGCCAGCGCCTGCCTGCTGTCGCCGAGCGAAGGCGAAGGCTTCGGCCTGCCGCTGATCGAAGCGGCGCAATACGGCCTGCCGCTGCTGGTGCGCGACCTGCCGGTGTTCCGTGAAGTGGCCGGCGCTGCCGCGCATTACTTCAGCGGCCTGGACGGTGCAGTCCTGGCGGCCGCCGTGCGCGACTGGCTGGCGCTGCACGCCGCCGGGCGCCACCCGCTGCCGCAGGCCATGCGCTGGATGACGTGGGCAGAAAACGCCCGCGCCCTGCTCCAGCTGTTGACGGCATCGTCGGGACAACGTCCATGACACGCGGCGCGGGCACGGTGTTGCCCCTCCCCTCTGCCCGCGCAGACGTTGCGCTGGAGGTTCCTACCCGCTGGTGGCGTGCGCACGGCCCGCTTGGCCTGGCATGCGCCGTCGCGATCGCGGTGCTGTTCGCGGCGTGGCTGTTTTCGCTCGCCTTCCTGCAGGGTGACATGCCGTTCTGGTGGCGCGAGAGGGACGATGTGTCGCAGTACCTGGTCGGCTTCAATGCCTTCGTGCGCGAGCCGTGGCACTGGCCACTGCTGCGCATGGAATCGCTGAACGCGCCGCAGGGCACGCTGGCGACCTTCCTGGATACCGTGCCGCTGTACGCCATGCTGCTCAAGCTGCTGCGCCATGGCCCCGACACGCCGTACTGGAACCCTTACGGCATCTGGCTCACGCTGTGCTTCGCGCTGCAGGGTGCCGGTGCCTGGTGGATCTGCCGCGAGGCGAACCTGCGCCGCTGGAGCGCGCTGCTGGCCATGACGCTGCTGCTGGCCAGCTTCCCGGCATTTACCTTCCGCGTCGGGCATCTCAGCCTGATGGCGCAATGGATCCTGCTGTTCGGCCTGGCGATCTACATCCGCGGCACCCGTCTCGGCCGGCTGGCCGTGCGGCCCTGGGTGGTGCTGCTGCCGATTGCGTTCTATATCAACATCTACCTCTTCGTGATGGCGTCGGCCCTGTTCGCCGCGGACATCGTGCGCCAGCTCGGGCGCGGCGCGGTACGGCCGGCCCTCATGGCACCGCTGCTCGCCTATGGCCTGCTGTTCGCCAGCATGTTCGCGACGATGCTGCCGATGCCACCCGGTGCCGGTGAAGCCGAATGGGGCTTCGGCTACTATTCGATGAACCTGCTGTCGCCCCTGAACGGCGGCCGCATCCTGGAGTTCGATACGCCGCACCCGCCCGGAAACCAGGACGCGTACGAAAGCTACAACTATCTCGGTGTGTTCCTGCTGGCGATGGCCGCCTATGCGTGGCGGCTGCGCCGGCGTGCCGATCCGGACCTGCGCGCACGGCACCAGCCACTGTGCCTGGTGATGGTGCTGCTCACATTCTATGCGCTGTCGCAGAGCATCTACCTGGGCCCGGTGAAGCTGGTGGGCGTGAACATGCAGCTGCTGGAGCCGATTACGTCGACATTCCGCGCGTCCGCACGCTTCTTCTGGCCAGTGGGCTACGTGATCGTGGTGTTCGCCGTGACCGGTATCACCCGCCACCTGCCGCCGCGCCGCGCGGCACTGCTGCTGGCGGCCGTGACCGCGCTGCAGCTGTGGGACCTGGGACCACACCACGCGCGCGGCCGCGCCCAGCTGGCCAGATCGACTCCGTCACTCAT